>CALCCX010000398.1 GCA_937900165.1 uncultured Acidimicrobiia bacterium
TACGAGATATATCAGTGTGACTGGAGTTCAGACGTGTGCTCTTCCGATCTACGTTTTCGAAAAGCGGGTGGCGGCCCTCGAAGGAGGGGTAGCGGCGGTCGCCACTTCGTCAGGGCAGTCGGCCCAGCTCCTGGCGATCACTGCTCTGGCCCAGGCCGGTGATGACATCGTCTCGACCAGCTACCTGTACGGGGGGACCTACAACCAGTTCAAGGTGACGCTGCCCCGCCTCGGCATCGATGTGAAGATCGTGGAAGGTGATGATCCAGACGATCTTGGCGCGGCCATTACCACCAAGACGAAGGCCATCTATTTGGAGTCGATCGGCAACCCGCAGTACAACGTGCCGGACTTCGAGGCGATTGCCAAGGTCGCCCACGATGCGGGCATCCCGCTCATCGTCGACAATACGTTCGGCGCGGCCGGGTATCTGGTTCGGCCGTTCGAACATGGCGCAGACATTGTGGTGGCGTCTGCCACCAAGTGGATCGGCGGGCACGGGACCTCGATTGGCGGCGTGGTCGTCGATGGCGGAAAGTTTGACTGGCGTAACGGCAAGTTCCCGCTGATGACCGAGCCCGCACCCGGGTACCACGGCATGGAATTCGCCGAGGTGTTCAGCCCAGAGAGCGACTTCGGAAACATCGCGTTTGCAATCAGGGTCCGGGTGGAGGGGCTCCGCGATCTGGGGGCGGCCCCTTCGCCGTTCAACAGCTTCCTGTTCATCCAGGGTTTGGAATCGCTGTCGCTACGAGTCCAGCGCCACGTCGACAATGCAATGGAGCTGGCCACTTGGCTGGAGGCGCATCCCTCGGTCTCATGGGTCACCTATCCAGGCTTGAAGTCGCATCCGTCGCACGAGCGCGCCAGGAAGTATCTCCAGAACGGCTTTGGGGCGGTACTGAGTTTTGGAGTTGGCGGTGGCTACGAGGCAGCCAAGAAGCTCATCGACTCTGTTGAACTCGCCAGCCATCTCGCCAATGTCGGTGACGCCAAGACGCTCGTGATCCACCCCGCCTCGACCACTCACCAACAACTCAGCGAAGCTGAGCAGGCAAGCACCGGTGTCCTGCCTGATTTGGTCAGAGTTGCGGTCGGCATTGAGCACATTGAGGACATCAAAGCCGATCTCGACCAAGCACTTGCGAAAGCGTCTGCGTCGTGAGCGGACCTGATCCCGCCCTGAACTCGGGAGCCAAAGTGACGCTATAGCGTCACTGGGAACCCTGGGTAGTACCCAGGGTTCGGTTCAACGCACCAGAGGTTTGTATTTGATGCGGTGAGGGACTTGCGCCTTCGGTAGAAATCAGACATCATACTGCACGAAGTCCTATTGGTATGGAACTTGAAAGGCCGGATGGATTGACTGGGTGCGTGATCGTTGGGTCGGGAAACATCGGTACTGATTCTGGGATGCGAGGTTGGCCTCCATGCGCACAACAACCTGTCGTTGGCATTGGCCAGTTCGCTATCGGCGATCGACGAGGGCGTCAACCAGGTCGACGGATGCCTGACGAGCGTGGGGGTCATTGATCGAGATGGGTTGATGTTGGGTTACTCCGGCGTGTACGGATCGTTCTTGCTTCACGCCAAGCGAGCCGCGGAGACGGCGCGGGCGTTGTTGGTGGACAAGAAGACATGATCATTGACGCCGCCCTTGATCTTCAACGACAAGCGGGAAAGCGCGAGGCCCCGTCGAGTCCTCGCGCCGGAAATTCGACGACAAGTCAGGATTGACCATGCCCAAGCCAACATCGCTCCCAGTTATCTCCGACATGGTCGATCTTCGAGGTCGAGTCGCTCTCGTGACCGGCGGCGGACGTGGGTTTGGATATGCCTGCGTCAACCGACTCAGCGAGGCCGGTGCCGCGGTCATGATCGCGGACAACAGGCAAGACGCGGCGGAACGACTTGATCCGCTTCGCTCCGAAGGCCGGACGGTGGCCTTCTGCCAGACTGACATTTCGGACGAAACGCAGGCCAAGGGCGCTGTCGATGCGGCCGTGGCCGAATTCGGTCGACTCGATATCCTGGTGAACAACGCCGGAATCTTCTCCAACTACCTGTTGGAAAACCTCGACGAAGACGAATTCAGACGCACCCTCGACATCAACGTTCTGGGGACCCATTTCATGACCAGGGCCGCAGCCGCGGCGATGCGATCCCACGGAAATGGAGGATCGATCATCACCATCAGCTCGATCGACGCTCTCCGGCCCAGTGCTCCTGGTCTTCTTCACTACGACGCTTCGAAGCACGCGGTATTCGGCATGATGAAGTCTGCAGCGATCGAGTTGGGCCCAGACGGAATCAGGGTGAACGCAATTGCTCCAGGGTCTTCCTTCACCGAGGGTGTGAGATTGATGTTGGAAGGATCGGCACCAGAAGGCCACGACATCGACGCGCAATTCGACGCGGTGGCAGCCAGAACGCCTCTGCGGCGGGCGTGCGATCCAGACGATGTCGCCCGGGTCGCATTGTTCCTCGCCTCGGATCTCGCCTCCTTCATAACCGGCGAACAGATCGTCGTGGACGGTGGATTTCTTCAGACATGAGACGGCAGGTGATGGCATGACCCAACTCCCATACGACCAGCCGTCCCATCCGGCGAAACGCCACAGCGCTTCCATGACCGACGGCATCGATCGGGCGCCGGCCCGAGCGATGCTCAAGGCCACCGGCCTCACCGACGAGGACCTGGCACGGCCGATCATCGGGGTGGGGACCTCGTGGATCGAGACCATGCCTTGCAACTACACCCAGCGCGAGCTGGCCCAGTCGGTCAAGGCCGGGATAAGGGAGGCGGGCGGCACGCCGATGGAGTTCAACACCATTGCCATCAGCGATGCGGTCTCGATGGGCACCGAGGGCATGCGTTGTTCCCTGGTCAGCAGGGAGGTGATTGCGGACTCGATAGAGCTGGTGGCCCGCGGTCACTCTTTCGACGGGCTGGTGTGCGTCACTGCCTGCGACAAGACGAACCCCGCCGCAATGATGGCTCTGGGACGGCTCGATATCCCGAGCCTCGTTCTCTACAGCGGCGCCATTTCGCCGGGATCCCACGATGGGAAGCGGATTTCGATCCTCGACGTGTTTGAGGGTCTTGGCGCCTATTACGCAGGCCAGGCAACCCAAGCCGATGTCTATGACCTGGAGAACGCCGCCTGCCCGGGAGCCGGAGCGTGTGGCGGGCAATGGACGGCCAACACCATGAGCACCGTGCTGACCACGATCGGCCTTTCCCCGTCCGGCGTGAACGACATCCCTGCATTGCACCCTGACAAGGACGAGGCGGCTCGACGGTGTGGGTCGATCATCATGGACCTGGTCCGCAGCGGCACTACCGCACGATCCATTGTCGACCGCGACGCCATCGAAAACGCGATTACGGTGGTGGCGGCCACCGGCGGTTCCACCAACGCGGTCCTGCATCTGCTGGCGGTCGCCCGCGAATTCGACATTGCCTTGACCATCGATGAGATCGGTGACCTGATCGCCAAGACGCCGGTTCT
>CALCCX010000399.1 GCA_937900165.1 uncultured Acidimicrobiia bacterium
CAGTAGGTATGACCGAAGCCGAGGCACGGGATGCCGGGCTTCCGGTTATGACTTCGCTGCTTCCGCTGGAGTCGGTTCCACGGGCGTTGGTGAACCGCGACACGACAGGAGCCGTAAAGCTGGTCGCCGACGAATCGACCGGAGAGCTGCTTGGCGCCCACGTGCTGGCCGAGGGAGCAGGCGACGTCATCCAAGCAGCAGTGGTGGCGATGAACTACCACGCCACGGTTGATGAGATCGCCGCGATGTTCCACCCCTATCTGACCATGGCCGAGGCTCTCAAACTGGCCGCCCAGACCTTCAACCAGGACGTCAACAACCTGTCCTGCTGCGCCGCATGACCCACTAGAACCCCCGAACGGGGGACGGAGGACCGACCCGCGCCGAGAGTTGCTGCCAGATCAGTGCCCCTACCGCGGATCAGAATTGACGACCGAACGCCACCGGGCGGCTGCGTCCTCGGCCACTTCGGCGACGGTGAGGACATCATCCGTGTGGCCGTGTGCACCTGCCCACTCCTGCGCTGCGGCGCGGGTTGTGAAGAAGTTCACCTGTGAACACCACTCTTCGCGCACGTTGACGTTCGATTTGTATCAGGCGAGGATGAAGAGGTGCTTGTCTGTCTGGGGGGTGCCGTCAACGAACTCGATTTCGATACTTGCCCCGGTGTGAGGGTCGGTTGAGCGTACCGAACCGGAGGCACCGAGCGCGCCGAGAATGCCAATCGCGTCCAGCGCACACCAGGTCCAGCGCTTCGTGCCGGCGACACTGATCTCGTGACGCCCCGGTGTGATCGTCATCCCCGCGATCCCGATCATGCGATCATCTTCGTCAAACTCGATTTTGGCCGCGGGCGCTCACCGTTTCAATGATCTCGCCCACCCGAGCCATTGGGAGGCTGGTCAGGGCCACCAAGTCTTCGGCGGCCACTGGGCTGCCTGTCCGAAATAGCGCATCAAAAGCCTGCTGCCCGGATCTTTGCGACGTCTGGGTCAATCACTTCGGATCGCAACTCGTCCATCGGCGAATGTGATTGGCCACTACCCATTAGTTCTTCACCGGGTCAATCGACATCGTTCAACGCATTGTGGTCGGCGGGGACGAGCGCCGCGCCAACAATTCCTGTATCCGCCTCCGTGTTTGTTTGGTTGACCTTCGAGTTACTCTAAGGTTTAAGGTGGTGGGAAATGAGAGGTTCGATATGCGCATCGGTGAGGCAGCAAAGGCGACGGGTCTTGAGGCCACCGCGATCAGGTTCTACGAAAAGCAAGGCGTTCTTCCTGGTCCAGGTCGTACGGATTCCGGGTACCGCGATTACACGCAAGCGGACGTCGATCTCCTGAGATTCGTCAGGCGGGCTCGTAGCCTCGAAATACCGCTGGACGATGTTCGCGAAATCGTCGGCCTACGAATCAATGACCAGGCGCCATGCGACGTCGTACGCAAAGTCATGGCAAGAGAGATGGCCGCAATCGAGTCACGCATCAATGAACTGGAGGGTTTGCGAGACGAACTCGCCCGCCTCCAGATGAAAGCAGACGAGGTAGGCGACGACTGGCCTGGTGGCGCCTGTGTCTGCCCCATAGTTGAAGCCGACGACTTCGCGAGCCCGAAGACGACGGCCGCCGGCTGAACCCGTAGGCAAGAGGAAGCCAAGTTCTCGGTCGCTTCTGCGACCTCGGCCCGCCAAGCTGGGTACTCTCCCTCGAACTGCTGATTTCTTGAGGGTTCTCTTTGTTTTCACAACGACCTAGACGCCGCCGCACCGGCCTGTGGATACTCGTCGGGGTGGCTGTGGTCGTCGGGCTTTCACTGGTGGCAGGCAACCTCAGAACCGAGAACCGCGAACTCGTTACCTATTTCGACGAGGCCCGCATCGCAGCCGAAGATGCAAGCCAACAGGCTGACGCGTACAGGACCCTAATGCTCGTCCAGCTCGCCGAGTTGGACAGAGCAGAGTTCGACGTGCTGATGCTGGGCCTCGAATCGTCGTTGATAGACGATCGGGAGCGCCTCGCTCAGTTCCTCGTTCCAGACACGGCAATCGCGGCCGCAGACATGTTCGATCTGGCGATGACCTCGTGGGAGAGCGGCCTTGCCGGGGTTCGCAGAGCGGTCCTGTCGATAGCCGACGATCCGATCGGGACGGCGCCGGTAGACAGCCTCAGCGGGGCGCTTCTCGAGCTGCAGATCGGAGATCTGCTCTATGCGCGTTTCTTGTTGAGGGCGACCGAGCTAACGGTGGGCCTCGACGTTAGAGTCGGCGATTTTGCTGAGGTCGGATTCGTGGCTTCTGAGCCCGTCCTCCGCAACGGTGTAGTGATCGCAGAAGCAGTTAGGCAATCAGCCATCCTCGGCACCCGTCGTGATCTTGCAATCCTTCAGCCTGTCTTCGAGCCGACCGAGACGGGTGGCAAAACCGACGACGGCGTCGACCTGTTCCCAGCCACGGAGACATTCGGCTTCGCAGCGGTCATTTCGAACAATGGCAATCAGATAGAAAAGGGGATCGTTGTGGAGGCAAGATTCCTCGACGCCGACGGTGCCGCAATAGCGTCCGAAGCAAGCGAGCCGGTCGATCTCGAACCTGGCGCCCGCACCACCGTGTCGTTCGCCGAGGTGGCCGTCAGCCCCGGCCTGGGATATGAGCTTCGACTGTCGATCGCAACCGTAGAAGAAGAGATCGACACAGAAAACAATACGATGATCATCCCGCTCGTCATCCAGGCGCCAGGATGACCCCGGTCGGATGGGGTGCGATCGCTGTCCTGGCGATTGGCCTAGTGCTGGCGCTGGCTCAGCTCCACGGTCTCAGGCGTCAGTTTTCATCGATCCCTCAGGGCGACGACGAGATGATCGGCATCCTGCAGCGCCTCGACACCGAAATGGAGACGTTGTTCACCAACGCGTCTGAGATTGGCTCCAGGGTCAGCGACCTGGAGGGGGCAGCGCCCAGAACCCTCTTGCAGTCAGGGGTTGCCCGATACGACGGATTCCCTGGCATGGTCGGAAACCTGTCCAGAAGCGTGTCGGTGCTGGATGCTTCAGGGAACGGGTTTGTGTTGACCGTGCTGGTCAACCGTGACGACTCCCGCTTCTTCCTCAAGGGTGTCGAAGCAAACGAAGGTCTCGAACCGCTTTCGCCTGAGGAAAAGGCCGCTGTACGGTCCGCCGGTCGGGGTTAGCATCCGAGCGACATGATCGACATTGCAATCCTCAGGACCGACCCCGAAGCGCTCAAGGCGTCAATCGCCAGGCGCGGCCTAGAGATGGATATCGATGCTCTCGGCGAACTCGACGAGGCAAGGCGAATGATCAGGATTGAGGCCGAAGACCTTCGGGCCGAACAGAAGCAGTCCGGCAAAGCCATAGCCCAACTCGAAGGCGACGAACGGCAAGAGGCGATCGTTTCAGCCAGCCGGATCGCGGATGACTACAAGGCGAAGTTGGCCAAGGCCGATGAGTTGGACGCTCAGTTCGACGAGCAGTGGATCAGGATTCCCAATATCGTCGACGATTCCGTTCCTGACGGAGCCACCGAGGACGACAGCGTCGAGATAAAACGCTGGGGCGAAGTACCCACGTTCGACTTCGAACCGAGGGACCATCGCCAACTCGGCGAAACGCTCGGCATGATCGACACAGAACGGGCGGCTCGGCTGTCCGGTAGTCGATTCGGCTACCTGATGGGGCCGGCCGTATTTCTGGAGTTCGGTCTGGTCCGCTTCGCGTTCGATCGCCTGGCCGAGCGGGGCTTCACGCCGGTGGTACCGCCGTTGTTGGTTCGTGAGCAGGCGCTGTTTGGCACTGGCTTCTTTCCGGACACCGAACAACAGATCTACAAACTCGCCGACGACGACTTGTACCTGGTTGGGACGGCCGAAGTGCCCCTGGCCGGCATCCACATGGACGAAATCCTCGCCGAGGAAGACCTGCCAGTGCGCTACGCCGGATTCAGCACATGCTTCAGACGCGAATCTGGGGCGGCTGGACGTGATACGACGGGCATTTTCAGGGTGCACCAATTCGACAAGGTGGAGATGTTTTCGTTCTGCCACCCGGATCGTTCCAGTGATGAGCACGAGTTTCTGTTCGAGACAGAGGAGTCGATCATCCAGGCGCTCGAGCTGCCATACCGTGTCGTCAACGTGGCGGTGGGAGATTTGGGCGGTTCGGCGGCCAAGAAGTACGACATCGAGGCGTGGTTTCCAGGCCAGGACCGGTTCAGGGAGATCACCTCGTGTTCGAACACGACCGATTTCCAGGCCCGGCGACTCAAGGTGCGGTTCAAGTCCGAGTCAGGCAACGCGCTGGTCCACACGCTCAACGGCACAGCGATAGCTGTTGGCCGGATCCTCTTAGCGCTGATGGAGAACCACCAACAAGCCGACGGCTCGATCCTCATCCCTGAGGCTCTCCAGCCATACGTCGGGTTCGACCGAATCACCTGATCGTTTTGGTACACGACGGCCGGGTGCCGGACGCCATCTTTGCCAAGATCGCCAAACGGTACGACACAGTCAACAGCGTGCTGTCGTTCGGCCAGGATCAGGCCTGGCGGGCCAAGACAATCGCCCATCTCCCTACCGGCCGAATCCTTGACCTGGGTTCTGGCACAGGTGCCGCGGCAGGCGTGTTTGGGGACAGGGAGGTAGTGGCCCTCGACCCTGTCAGCCAGATGCTTGGCCTGAGTGCCATCCCGCATCGGGTCGTGGCCCTCGGCGAACGTCTGCCCTTCGCTGATGGCAGCTTCGACTCGGTCTTTTCTGCGTACGTGTTCCGCAACCTGGACTCTGTGGCAGAAACTCTCGAGGAGATCGCCAGAGTGTTGCGACCGGGGGGAGCGGCGGGGATCGTTGATCTCGGCAGGCCCAAGCGGTCCATGTCAAAACGCCTGCATCGGGTGGGCAGTGCCGTGGTTCTACCGATCGCCGGAGCGACAGTCGGCGCGACGCAGGAGTACCGCTACCTGGCGAAGTCGTTGGACAAATTGCCCCCGCCCGAAGAGATGTACGCATCCGGACCGTTGCAGTTCGAACGGGTGTGGCGCATGGGTCCCCTTGGTTTCGTCTACGGCGTCATCCTGCGCAAACCCGTCGACTGAAGCCGACCCGGACTGGCAGGCGGATAGGCCGACTGGCGTAGGATGTAGCCCTTCGGAGGGGTCGCATAGTCTGGCCTAGTGCGCACGCCTGGAAAGCGTGTTGGCGTTTACCCGTCACGTGGGTTCGAATCCCACCCCCTCCGCGGCAACCGAATGAAATTCGGTTGCTTAGAGTTTGAGCAGAGTTCAAACGTCTCGGCGATGGAATCGCCCGCCGGTTTTGGCCTGGCGGCCAAAGCCCTAACGGAGTTTCCGCTTCGCGGAAACGTCCCTGCGGTTTGAAGATATCGTCGCGAGGAACGTCGCACCCATCGCGTAGAGTGCAAACGCGCGAAACAACTACGTTTTGGGTATGGTCACGACAGTCAAAGGAGCAGACCACGTGCCCGCCGATGCCGACTTGCAGGTCATGGTTCCAGCCCGAAGGGCTGCAGAAATCGCGGGAATCTCTCCGCAGCGCCTTTGGTATTGGGAAAAGACCGCGCTGATCAAGCCCAGTGTTCGCCGGGATATCAGCCAACGCAACATCATCCGGCTATATGCGCTGGATCGGTTGACCGAACTGGTGGTCGCGGCCGAGATCGTCAGATCGGAAGAGCACACGTCTGAACTCCAGTCACACTGATATATCTCGTATGCCGTCTTCTGCTTGAAAAAAAAA
>CALCCX010000400.1 GCA_937900165.1 uncultured Acidimicrobiia bacterium
CACAACGCCTCAGCGTCCAACAACACACGATTCGGACTGTTCATACCCTGCATGACGCGCAGTCTCACACAACACGACCACCAACGCGAGCACCCGAAACCAGCGAATAAATCAACAGCGTCCTAGCTGTACCGTCACGCACGGAGGGCAGACAAACGGTCGACGGCCTCGGACAGGGTCGCCTCTTCTTTGCAGAAGGCGAATCGCACGAGGTGATCGCCATCCTTCCCGGAGTAGAAGGCCGAAGGGGGTATCGCCGCGACCCCGACAGTTTGGATGAGGTGGCGGACGAAGAAGACATCGTCTGTCTGCCCGAATGCCCGGTGATCAGCCATCATGAAATACGTCCCGGCCGGAACAAACACCTCGAACCCGACATCCGCCAATCCGGCGGAAAGCAGATCTCTGCGTTTGCGGTAGGCGAGGGTCAGATCTTCGTAGTAAGTGTCAGGAGCACCGAGAGCCGCAGCCGCACCCCATTGCAGAGGGGTGGCAGTGGCGAACGTCAAAAACTGATGGGCGGAACGGAAGGCCTTGCTCAAATCTGGCGGTCCGATCGCCCAGCCGATCTTCCAGCCGGTGAACGAGAAGGTCTTGCCGAGCGAGGACAAGGTCAGCGTGCGATCCCACATGCCTGGCAGAGAGGCGATCGAAATATGCTCCCCGTCGTACACCATGTGCTCGTACACCTCATCGGCAACTGCGACGACGTCGTAGCGGAGGCACAACTCGGCGATGTACTCCAGCTCGGTCCGGTCGAGCACCCGGCCCGTGGGATTGTGCGGCGTGTTGAAAAGCACCACCTTGGTCTTGTTCGAAAAGGCGGCAGCAAGCTCTTCGGGGTCCAGGCGAAAGTCCGGCGCCCTCAGGGTCACGTATCTCGCGACGCCGCCTGCCATGGCGATGTCTGCCGGGTAGGCGTCGTAGAACGGCTCGATGACGACCACCTCGTCGCCAGGATCAACCAAACCAAGCATCGCGGCCGCCAGCGCCTCCGTGCAGCCGGAAGTGACCGTCACCTCATCAAGCGGATTGATCGGGAGGCCTGAGTCTTGAGCGAACCGGGCGGCAATCGCGTCCACCAACTCCACCACACCCGCACTGCGAGCGTACTGACCCTTGCCGGCCGCCATTGCTTCAACAACCGCTTGTTTGATGAACTCCGGCCCATCGAAATTCGGAAATCCCTGACCGAGATTGATCGCCTCGTGGGCAATCGCCAACTCGGTGATCGAGGTGAAGACGGTGGTACCGAATGGACGAAATCGCAAGCTCCCAGTCATGCCCCGAGGCTACCCGGGCAGTCACCTCCCAGCCGAGCCGAGCGGAACCTTAAGGAACGGTCGAACTAACGGCGGGCAGTCACGATGTCAATGCGGAGCAGAGTGTGGGACCCTGGCGAAGGTGGCCGGAGCATACCAGGATCCAACCACGCAACGTGGCAATTCGCTGGGAAAGTTTCACGAGCCGGCACCGCCTGACGCGGGAACGCTCCGCGTTCCATAACGAACCCTTTGCCCAAGGTTCGCGTCCCCGGCCTCACCTCGCGACTTTTCGAAGATCGATCGCACGGTAGCGATGGTGTCGGCTGCTTGGGCCGATTTGTCTTCCCGGTAGCCCTTGACCCTGGCGAATCTCAGAGCCATACCTGCAGGGTATTTCCGGCTGGCTTGCACACCGTCGAAGGCAACCTCGACCACTTGTTCTGGTCGGACATGCACGATGTGTCCCTCCCGGCGGGTTTGTAGGTCCAGGAAGCGTTCCGTCTGCCAATCGAGCATCTCATCGGTTAGACCCTTGAACGTCTTGCCCAACATGACGAACTCTCCGGTCAAAGAATCAAGAGCCCCGAGGTGAAGATTCGACAGCTTGCCGGTCCTCCGTCCGTGGCCCCACTCGGCGGCCAGGACAACCAGATCGAGCGTGTGGATAGGTTTGACCTTCGACCACGCAGCACCCCGCCTACCCGCCTGATACGGAGAAGTCAGGCCCTTGACCATGACTCCCTCGTGCCCGGTGGCCAGAGCCTCGGCGGCAAAGGCTGCCGCCGCTTCTGGATCGTCTGTGATCAGACGGGGGACTTCGTGCCTACCATCCAGCGCCCGCCCGAGCGCCTCGATACGGACCGAACCAGGTTCGTCGATCAGGTCCACACCGTCCAGATGGAGGATATCAAAAAAGAACGCGGTCAATGGAGTTGGGTGTTGACGTTCGCGGCCGCTGCCGAAACGGCTCATCGTGTCTTGGAACGGTAGCGGGCGCCCTGCCTCATCAAGGGCGATGACTTCGCCATCGAGCAGCACCGAATCGACCGGCAACCCTCGCACAGCCTCAACGACTTCCGGCAGGCCGGCGGTAACATCACGCAAGTTCCGGGTAAAAATCGAGACTTCGTCTCCACGCCGGTGGACCTGCACCCTTGCCCCATCCAGCTTCCACTCGACGGCCATCTGCCCATTCTGGCCTTCTAGCGCGGCGGCGACCGATTCGGAGGTTTTGGCGAGCATTGGTTCGAGTGGTCGGCCGACTTCGAGTCGGAACCTCTCCAGTCCTTCGGCGCCTTCGGTCATCGCGACAGCCCCCACAATCCGAAGATCGCCTCTCAGCATGTTGGCCCTCCGCACTGTTGCGGCCTTGACCTTTGCCGCCTTGGCGATCGCTTCGATCATCACGCCGTCCAATGCTCCCTGCCTCACCTCACCGATCAGAAGACGGGTGAGGAACTCCCGCTCCGGCCCGGTCGTCAGGGCGAAGGCCGACTCCAAGAGGTCCCGCCGCCGAGATTGCGAACCTTGGCCTGAAAGCTCTCCCAACTCGTCCAGCAGTCGATCGACATCGAGAACTCCGAGTACCTCATCCGCCGTCGAACCCCCGCTGATTCCTCTGAGAGTCTCAAACCCCACCCCGATCCTCCCCTGTCGAGGTGCCCCAATCAAGAAACCCACGGCCACCTCGACCTCATCGGACTCAACGAGCCTGAGCAACTCGGCCAAACGGGCGGACTTGTCCTTGCGCGACGATGTGGCGGCAACGTCGGCCGACGCATCTACCAAGGTGGCGAAGAGAGTCATGACCCAATGCTATCCACACGAACACGAGACCATCAGATAGCGTGGCGGATCCACAACGGAGGACACCATGAATGCGAAGCCGGTCAGTGCCAGCACAGTCGAGTTCATCCGGACGATGACCCAGCTGGATGCCAATCTGTCAGGCAACGTCCACGGTGGCGTCATCATGAAAGAAGTAGATTCGGCGGCCGGCACCGCAGCAATCCGCCACTCCGGACGCAGGTCGGTCGTTACGGCGGCGATCGACGAAATGTCGTTCCTCGAACCTGTGCACGTTGGCGACATCCTCGTAGTTACGGCGATGGTCAACTACGTCGGCAGCACGTCGATGGAGGTAGGCGTACACGTCGAGGCAGAGGCCATGGAAACAGGGTCGAGGCGGCACACGACGTCTGCCTACCTGGTGATGGTTGCACTTGACGAGCACGATCAGCCGGCTCCGGTTCCCCAGCTCGAACTCACCACGGACCTCGAACGACGCAGACGCGAACGGGCGATCGTCAGGCGGCAAATTCGTACCGAACGTCGCAGTCGACTTGGTGCCATGAAAGGCGACCGGTAGGCCGCTTGTCCTAGTCGACCCCAGGTTCAACGTCGGCCGTAGAACGACTGCTCATTCCAAGCCGGCGTCCGAACGCCGCCATCCCACTGAGGGCCGCAGACAAGATGGTGATGGCGGCGACCGACGCAATCGCGACCAAAAGAGTGTCCATGGTTTGCCTCTCTCCTACGCCAGGGTTCCTGTAGAAGTGGAACATGGGAATGGGCCACCGCGGTTGCCGGGATGTGAACACCGTGTTTCGCAACTCCGAACGTGACCTACGATGGCTTCGCCGATGGAACCCCAAACGATCACCAAAACAAAGACGACCGAGTTCATTTACGTTGGCGACGCAATGTGTTCTTGGTGCTGGGGTTTTGCATCGACGGTCAACCAACTAGAACGACGTTTCACGATTCCGATCAAGTTCATCAACGGAGGGCTACGACCGGGCCCAAACGCTCAGCCCCTGGACGATGACCTGCGCTCGTATCTCCAGCGGGCCTGGCAACAGGTCGGGCGCGCCAGTGGACAACCGTTCGACCTCGGCGCCCTACAGGCCAGGGACCCCAAGTGGGTTTAAGATCGGAAGAGCACACGTCTGAACTCCAGTCACACT
>CALCCX010000401.1 GCA_937900165.1 uncultured Acidimicrobiia bacterium
CTCGCTCAGATGCGTGACCCCAAACGCATTCCTGCCGATATTCTGAGGGGCCTTGGCGCTGTGGGTATGTGGGAAATCCACCCTCTCAACCTGTTCAGGATCTCTTGGCATAACGAGCCGGTCGAGCACGGTGGAGGTTTCGGTCCGGTCAACTATGTCGAGTGGCCATCCTCTCTGACCGGGGTAGACGCTCGCATCGTCTCGCTGGTGGGCAAGTGGTTTCCGACCGGGGCCCACAAGGTCGGCGCCGCATTCGGGTGCCTTGTTCCCCGCTTGGTCACTGGTCAGTTCGACCCTGCTACCACCAAGGCAGTCTGGCCATCGACCGGCAACTACTGCCGAGGCGGCGCGTACGACTCGCAGCTACTCGGGTGTGACTCCATCGCCATCCTGCCTGAGGGGATGAGCCGTGAGCGGTTCGAATGGCTGGAGGCGGTGGCGGGCGAGATCATCAGAACACCGGGTACCGAGTCGAACGTCAAAGAGATCTTCGACAAGTGCAAGGAACTCGAAGCCTCGGGCGAGGATCTGATGATCTTCAACCAGTTCGACGAATTCGGAAACTATCTATGGCATTCATCGGTGACCGGCCCGGCGGTCGAGGAGGTCGTGCGGTCAATCAGCGGTCCAGGCGACCGGTTCAGGGGCTTCACCGTGACCACCGGGTCGGCGGGGACGATTGCGGCGGGCGACCATCTCAAAGAGGTTTACCCAGGGTCGGTGATCGCGGCGGGAGAGGCGGTCCAGTGTCCGACCATGCTCTACAACGGGTTCGGCGAGCACAACATCCAGGGCATCGGCGACAAGCACATCCCGTGGATTCACAACGTGGCCAACACGGATTTTGCGATCGGGCTCGACGACGAGGCCAGCGTGGTGCTCACACGCCTGTTCAATGAGGAAGCCGGTCGGGAGTATCTCACCGCTCAGGGAGTGCCATCCGCGACACTCGAAATGTTGCCGCTGCTTGGGTTTTCCGGTGTCGCCAACCTGCTGTCGGCCATCAAGCTGGCAAAATACTACGAGATGACCTTGAGCGACATTGTTGTGACGGTGGCGACAGACTCCATGGACATGTACCAGAGTCGTTTGCACGAGATGGCCGAGGACCGGGGACCATTCACAGGGCTGGACGCCGCTGCCTCATTTCACCGCCACCTCTTGGGGGCAGGCCTCGACCACGTCCACGAACTCGATTATTATGACCGCAAGCGCATCCACAACCTCAAGTACTACACATGGGTAGAACAACAGGGCAAGACGTACGACGAAATCCAGGCTCAGTGGTACGACCCCGATTACTGGAGCTCGATCCGAGCGATGGCCGACCAGGTCGACTCCCTGATAGAGGAGTTCAACGCCTTGGGTTGAGGTCCATCGCTGTCGTATCCGTATGTGCCTTCATGTTGGCTGCCTGTGGGTCGTCTGCCGACGACCTCGTTGACCCGACTGAGGATTTTGCCGGGGCGTTGGAACAGTTGCAGACGGTTGAGGAGCCGCTCAAGGCGAGCATCCAGACCTGGTTGAACCAGATTGGTCTTGCTCAGTTCGACCCGGACCTTTGGACCGCCAGACTTGATCTCGCGTGCGAAGAGGGAGTTTGGGATGACGAGGTGGCCGGCCGGCTGGCGGCCGGCTTTGTTCTTGAGGACGAGTCTGTCTCGGTGCGATCGTCGGACGCTGGTCCGGTCGATCAGGATGCGGCCGCTCAGGCGTTGTGGATAATGGCCGTGAACCATTGCAGAGGTTTGTTTCCGGAAGGCGAGATTGAACAAGGTCCGCCCCCTCTAGGCGGCTGACCCCAAGGCTCGGTATCGTTCCTCTTGATGCTGGAGCCAACTAGCTACCTTGGAGCGGCGCTGTCGCTGTCGCTCGTGCTGGTTGCGGTTGGGCTCAGCCGTTGGCAACGCATGGGTGTGGAGTCGTCGATCTTGGTGGCGGCGGCTCGAGCCGGAGTGCAGTTGGTAGCGGTCGGCTTCCTACTCAGGTGGGTTCTCGGTTCATCGTTCGATTGGCCGTTGGCGGCAGTGTGGGTGCTGGCGATGGTGGTGATCGCGGCCAATGTCGTGCAACGCAGGGCTTCGAGGGTTCCGAAGTTGTTCTGGCCAGCCGCAACCGCGATAGGTGGGGCGACTGCTGTGTCTCTGGTGTTGATCTTTGTTCCAGATGTCATACCGGCTTCCCCGGTCAACCTGGTCGTCATGGCCGGAATCACGATCGGCAATGCGATGGCTGGCACGGTGCAGGGTGCTCGCCTTCTTGCAGAGTCGGTAGGGGAGCGGCGTGGTGAGGTCGAGGGCATGCTGGCGTTGGGATTCGACGGACCAGCGGCCACCCGCTTCATCGCTTCCACAGCAGCGCGAACGGCGTTGGTACCCCAGATAGAGCGCACCAAGGTGGTCGGTTTGATCGCCCTCCCCGGTGCATTGACCGGTCTATTGCTGGCTGGTGTCGAGCCCCTGCCGGCGGTGCTCACTCAACTGGTTGTGATGTACCTGGTGCTCGGCTCGGTGGCGACTTCGATCGTGATCGTCACCGTCATCGTGGCCAAACGGACTCTGACCCCCGACCTCCGCCTCGCCGAGTGGACATCGATATCGGCCAAGCACCAGTGAACGAGCTATCCACTGGTTTCACCTCCAAGATGTAGCTACACTGGCCCTATGCCAGTAGCTACAACACCTGTGGAGGTCGGCGTGCGGGACCTCAAGAACAACCTGAGCCGATACCTCAGCCGCGTGCAAAAAGGTGAAGAGGTCATCGTGACCGATCGGGGCCGGCCGGTAGCCAGGCTCTCACCCTTGGACCACCCGCTGGACCGGCTCGCCGACCTCGTGGCATCCGGTGCAGTGCAACCTCCGAAGAGCGCGACCAGGTACCGTCCGGCGCAGCGCATCAAAGCCAAGGGTTCGGTTAGCGACCTCGTAGCTCAACAACGTCGTTGATCACCTACGTCGACACATCTACGCTGCTCAAGCTGCTGATTGACGAGGATGGGTCAGAGTCGGCGGAGCTGATCTGGGATAGCGCAGACTTTTTGGCGTCGGCTGCTCTGATCACAGTGGAGGCTCGGTCTGCTTTG
>CALCCX010000402.1 GCA_937900165.1 uncultured Acidimicrobiia bacterium
CTGCGCCGGTACTGAGATTCGGGGTTGTTTCGGCTTTCACTTTGGGTGAGACGGGCCAGGCGGGAGAAGTCCTTGCCATGACTGGCGAGGCGGGCGAGGAGCCGATCCGTGCGGTGGATCCAGGCTGAGTGGCGGCTCACAGGACGCGATCGATCAGCCCGTATTCGACTGCCTCGGCGGCCGGAAGCCAGCGGTCCCGTTCCGTGTCACTTGCAATCTCCTGGACCGAGTGACCGCTGTGTTTTGCGAGAATCTCATTCATCTGGTTCCGCATCCGGTTCACCTCCTCGGCATGGATGGCGATGTCGGTGGCCTGCCCCTGCATCTGGCCCATCACAGAAGGTTGGTGGATCATGACTCTGGCGTGCGGCAGGGCGGTGCGTTTTCCTTCGGCACCCGCCGCCAGTACCACTGCCGCGGCTGAGGCGGCCAGCCCAATACAGATTGTCGACACTTCACAACGCAGGTGCTGCATGGTGTCGTAGATCGCCATCATCCCCGACATGTCCCCTCCAGGGGAGTTGACGTAGATGGCGACATCTTTCTCCGGATCTTCGGCTTCGAGATGGACAAGCTGGGCAACAACGAGATTGGCAACCTGGTCGTCTATCGCCGATCCCAGGAAGACGATGCGTTGGCTGAGCAGCCGTGAATAGATGTCCCATGCCCGCTCGCCTCGGCTGGTTCGTTCTATCACCGTTGGGATAACCGCCATGGCTCTCTCCTTTGTGCAACCGTTTGGTTGCAGTAGCCTACCGTTGCTCGGGGACTAACATGCAACCCAGCGGTTGCAGCGAAAGGAGGCGCCCTGAGTGACATGACATTGGATGGGGTGGTGAGGTCGGTTGATCTTCCAGCCGGTCCAGATCAAGTCTGGAGAGCCATCACCGACGCCTCGATCATGACCGAATGGTTCGGCGGCCGAGTGGTGTTCGATGCCAGGCCCGGCGGATCAATCAGCCTCGAACAGCACGGAGAGGTCAGGCGAGGTGCCGTCGATACCTTCGTCGAGCACCAACGGATTTCGTTCATCTGGTACGTCGACGAGGACGAACCCACCGAGGTGATCCTCGAGATCGAGCCTCATCGCGACCACACGACCTTGCGGGTGACCGAGCGGACGTTTGTGTGGGAGTTCGACTCGGCCGATCCAGCGTGGACCGAAGGGCGAGGTCAACCTTGGCTACCAGCCGGCGTGCGATGACAGCCCCGCGCAACAGTGATGCGGTCTTCGCAGCGTTGAGTGATCCGACCAGACGGGCAGTCCTCCAGGGAATCGCAAGCACCGGCGATGCCACTGCCACAGAGTTGGCATCCCAGCTCCCAGTCAGTCGCCAAGCCGTCGTCAAGCACCTCGGACTGCTCGGAACAGCCGGCCTGGTCACGGCCCAACGCCACGGCCGCGAGGTCCGCTACCAAATCACCGCGGAACCGCTCAACGAAGCCGTAGCCTGGATAGCCCAACTAGGCGCCCTGTGGGACGAACGCCTAGCCCGCCTAGAAAAACTGTTCTGAGCCAGGAAGCCGAAGTCCAAAACCGGCGGGCGATTTCATCGCCCGGGAGTTTGAGCTCTGCTCAAACTCCAAGCAACCGAATTTCATTCGGTTGCCGCGGAGGGAGTGGGATTCGAACCCACGAGACCCGTAAAGGGCCCACTGGTTTTCAAGACCAGCGCCTTCGTCCGCTCGGCCATCCCTCCAGGTCCAGGACTCGCCTCGGACTAGACGTATTCAAGCCGCTGGCTGACCCGATGTGGTCGAAAGCGCCACGGTCAGCCGGCGTAGGCGCTTCGGGCGGCCAGTTCTGCAAGAAGGTGTGGGCTGCAGACAATGCGATTGATGGCGTCCAAGGCTGCCTTCGCATAGATCTCCGGATCGGACGCGTCAACGACAACCACGCAGCCGGCCAGCGAGGCCTCGAGAGCAGGCACCTCTACGATCACGATAGCCAAGGGCGTGTTGGCGATTGATCGGGGTTCAGCCGCAACCGTCCTCATCACGACTCCGGTCGCGTCTGTCAGTGCTCGAAACGTTGCAGCCGCAACCGCCGCGTTCGTCTCCTCGCTCGGTCGCATGGCGTGTCCACCGACCGTCTCATCACCGAACCGCAACACCACTTCGGCTGCCACCGCGTCGCCATGGTTGTCGATATCGACGCTGACCAGGACCGGTCGCGTCAGCGATCTATCACCCATCGAACCCATATGGACACCAGTCGGCCAAACGGACCAGCCTTGAGGACCCCGAATAGCCAAACCGATACCGAACCCGATCACTGTTCGCTCCCGCCCAGACGTCTCAAGCCGCCCGGTTAGGGGCGTCGTCGACGGAGAACGTATCGTTGCACCTTGCCGCTGGGAGTCTTCGGCAACGCGTCTACGAAGTGCACCCGACGGGGATAAGCATGGGAGGCGAACTTGTCTTTCACCAACTGCTGGAGTTCGATCTTCAGTTCCTCGGTGCCGAGTTTCAGGTCGCGCAGCACGACAAAGGCCTCGATGACCTCACCCCGCAGCTCGTCCGGCACGCCAACCGCCGCCGCTTCGGTCACCTGCTCGTGGGTCACGAGCACGCTCTCGACATCGAAGGGACCGATGCGATATCCGGCCATGATGATGACATCGTCGTCTCGAGCGGAGAAGAAAAAGTGTCCGTCCTCGTCGCGGAGTCCGGCGTCGCCGGTGATATACCAGCGACCATCAGCAGTAAACCGCTCGGCAGTGCGCTCCGGGTCGCTCAGATACCCAACGAAGGGTGCGAGGGGACTCGCCCTCATATCTACGGCGACTCTGCCGAGCGTCTCGGACGGTGCGACGTCGTCGCTTTCTTCGAGAAGAATCTGACAAGTCATGCCGGGCAGCGACCTACCCATCGACCCCGGCCGGACCCGATCACGTACATCGTCGTGCCACCCATTGGCAATGAGCATCCCTTGCTCGGTCTGACCGTAGTGATCACGCACGACCACTCCGAGAGCAGATTCCGACCAAGCCGCAATGTCAGGTGTCAGGGGTTCGCCCGCCGAAGAGGCCTGCTTCAGTCGAATGCCGGCCGGCCGGCTCCCTTCGGCTCGCAGCGCCCGGTAGACGGTTGGTGCCGCGGCCAAATTGGTGACTCCGAATTCCTCGAGAACTTGCCAGGTCAGAGTCGCAGAAAACCCGGCCTGGAGCAGGATGCTGCGAACACCAAGCGCCAGTGGTCCCATGATGGCGTAATAGAGACCGTAGGCCCAACCAGGATCAGCCGCATTCCAGTAAACGTCGCCTGGCTCCACGCCGAGGCCGTACTCCATGTACGAGTGGAACCCTGCCAAGGCCCTGACGGAGATCTCCACACCTTTTGGGGCGCCAGTGGTACCGCTAGTGAAGATCAGCGCGAGGGGAGCTTTGCCTCCGACGGCCACGGCGGACCCAGCAGGATCCGTTGGATCATGGTTCAACATGTCGGTGAACGCCAGGTCACCGCGACGAGGCCGGCCGAGGCCAATGACCTGCCACGCCGCGTCGGCAGGCATATCGTCACCGGGATCGAGCTTTGACCGTTGGTCCTCATCCACCAAAACCACCTTGGCGCCACTCCCAACCAGTCGCAGCGCAATGGCTGACGGCGCAAACGCGGTGAAGAGTGGAACATGGACCGCGCCACGCCTCCAGATCCCCAAGAGCGCGATGACGAACTCCTCGGATTTGCCCATGAGAGTGGCAACCGTGTCGCCCGGCCCCACCCCAAGGTCGGAGATCGGAAGAGCACACGCTGAACTCCAGTCACACTGATATATCTCGTATGCCGTCTTCTGCT
>CALCCX010000403.1 GCA_937900165.1 uncultured Acidimicrobiia bacterium
TGATTAGAAGCACTCAGATCACGTCGAGTGCTCTAAATCAAGTAGCCATTTGAAGAGTACTAATCATAAGATAGCGGTGAGCATGGTTAACTATCAGCTGAACCATCATCAGGACATTAATCAGAATTAATATAACAATTATTTTTTTTTTTTTTTTTCTTTCTGTTTCTTTTTTTTTTTTTAATGATACGGCGACCACCGAGATCTACACTCTTTCCCTACACGACGCTCTTCCGATCTGAAGAAGGAGGACCGGATCCGCGCCGCCATCGCCAAGGCCGAGGATCGCGTGAGGGAGCTCGAGTCGGACTCGAAGGACCGGAAGCGCAACGAGGTGCTGAGCGGCGCCATCGATCTGATCGGTGGCCTGCTCGGTGGCCGGAAGTCCACCCGGAGCATTCTCGGTGGCGTGCGACGCGCCGGCTCTTCGCGACGGACCTCGGCCAATGCCAGTCAGCGGGTCGCGAGTGCCAAGAATCGCCTCGCCGAGAAAGCCGACGAACTCCAAGAACTCGCCGACACACTCACCGACGCGCTCCAGGACAGCCAGGACGAATGGGAAGAAGCCGCCGAGAAGGTGATCTCCTATGAGGTCGGCCTCGAAAAGGCCGATATCTTGGTCAAGGACCTCGTTCTCGTGTGGATTCCGACCGACTGATCGAGCCGCGTAGTCACGAAACTGACATCGAACTGCCACACGTTTAGCGCGTGAATCGCTCACGGACTGTGCGAAGCTGTCACGGCTGAGCGGTGGCGCTTACGCAGCGCGCTCAGCTCCACGACATCCCCTTCCGAGTTTGGCGGCCGCAGGAAAATGACGAGATCTGGTGGGAAGAAAGACCTACAGACGTTTGTGCGCGCCTCGTTTACTCTTGGACACGGAGAGTGAGGTGAGATGACATCAACCGAGACCCCTCAAGGGGCCCGCACCGAATTGCCGGTAGCGCTTCAGCTCTACCCCGACAGCGAGTCGCTTCCCGGCGCGCCCACTCGCCAACCCCTCCTCAACGCCACCAAGATCACCCTCGTCGTCGCCGACCTCCTGATGGTCACCACCGCGCTGGTCTTCGGCACCTGGATCAACGAATGGGTCAACTCACCCGACCCGACCTCGCCATCGCAGTACATGCGTCTCGCGCTCGTGTCGCTTCCGGTGTGGCCGATGGTCTTCACCCAGCAGTTCCTCTATCGCACTCGCTACCTGAGCCGAAGGATCGACGAGATCAACCGGGTCGTGCGCAGCGTCGCGATCGGCGTGCTCATCACCGGCGGGCTGAGCATTCTCCTGAAGGTCCCCGTCGGGCGCCAGTGGGTGGTCATCACCGGCACGCTCGTCCTCCTCATGATGACGACCGAGCGACTCATCGCACGATCCCTCTTCGATCGGGCCCGGCGAAACGGCTCCCTCTTGCGTCCCGTCGTGATCGCGGGCCGCAACGCCGAGGGGCAATTCGTGCGGGAAATGCTCGAAACCGACCCGAGCCTCGGCTACGTGTTCCGTGGTTTCATCGAAGACCTGGTCGAACGCGAACCAGGGGAATCACCCCTTGCCCTACTCGGAAATCCCGGAAAGGTGGTGCGCAAGGTCCACGAGATGGGCGTCACGAGCGTCATCGTCGCCGCCACCGCGATCGATGTGGGCAGCTCGAACCGACTCATCCGAACCCTCACTGAATACGGAATCCATGTCGAGGTGTCGTCGACGCTGTGCGACATCGCGGCCAATCGCCTCACCATCCGTCCCGTCGGCCGTGTGCCCATGATGTATGTCGAACCCGTTCGCCGCACCGGGTGGCGGCCGTTGGCGAAGCGGGGCTTCGACATACTCAGCGCCGCGGCCTTGCTCGTGGTGAGCGCTCCGGTCCTGTTGGTCGCCGGCCTCGCGGTGAAGCTCACCAGCCCCGGCCCGGCCATCTTCTCTCAGTCCCGAGTGGGGCGAGACGGTGAATTGTTCGCGATGCACAAGGTGCGCACCATGGTCGCCGACGCGGAGGACCGACTGTCCTCGCTCGAACACCTCTCGGAGACCACAGGGCCGCTGTTCAAGATCGAGAACGATCCCCGGGTCACCCCGGTCGGCCGGTGGCTGCGCAAGCTGTCCATCGACGAGCTTCCGCAGCTCTTCAACGTCCTGAAGGGCGAGATGAGCCTCGTCGGGCCGCGCCCGGCGCTTCCGAGCGAGGTCGAAAGCTGGGACAAGGAGCTCCACAATCGGCTACGAGTCCAGCCCGGCATCACCGGCATGTGGCAGGTGAAGGGCCGAAGCGAAGGCGATCACGACTCGAAATACGCCCAGCTCGACCTCTACTATGTCGACAATTGGAGCCTGGTCACCGATCTGGCGATCGTCGCCCGTACCATCCCCGTCGTGTTGGGACGTAAGGGTCAGTACTGAACCGCCCGGCCGAACGGGTCCGAACCGGACCCACCGGCCTCGCTGCTCGCTTCATCCGATCGGAACCGGGTCGGGGCTTTGTCGCGTTTCGCCATCGTGCCTATCGGCTGATCTTCACGAGCTTTCTCATCCAGCAGATCGGCTTCTGGATGAGCCATGTCACCCTCCAGGGTCTCGTGGAGTCACGAAGCGCCCCGGGCGACACCCTGGCGATCACCTGGCTCTTCGTGGCGCTCTTCAGCCCACAGTTGGTGATCGGTCCCTTTGCCGGGGTTCTCGCTGACCGGCTGGAACGGCGACGCGTGGTGGTCACGTGTTACGGCGCCTCCGCCGCCACCGCGGCGGGCCTCGCAATATTGACGACCAGTAGCGACACGCCACCGCTGTGGACCATCTATCTCCTCGCGTTGACCCTCGGCAGCACGTTCTCGTTCATCGGCCCGTCAGCCGGGGCACTGGTCGTCAACAGTGTCACGCCCGACGACGTGCCGAGCGCGATCTCGATGCAGGCCGCAGTGCAGAACGTGACCCGGGTGGCCGGGCCGATACTCGCCGCGGCAATCATCGCGTCGGGCCGTTTCGAGTACGGCTTCGCCGGATTCGCAGTGGCCGCGGCCGTCGCCGCGGCGATGATGTCCCCGGTCCGGGTGGCCAACCGGGGCCACACCCACGGCCGTCCCCCCCGCCACCAGCGCCCCCAATCCTGCCCTGCCCGACTGGACGGTAATGGTCTACCTCGACGCCGACAACAGCCTGGAACTGGCCGGCCTGCTGGACGTGAACGAGATGGAAGCCGCCGGAACCAGCAACGACATCCAAGTTTTGGTGCAAATGGATCGGGCAGATGGCGAAACCGACGCCGATGGCGGCTGGAGCGATACCCGGCGCTTCCTCATCCAGGGAGACAAAATCGTGGATGCTATCACTTCGCCCATCGTAGAGCAATTGGGCGAGGCCAACATGGGCGATCCGGACACGCTGGCCGGTTTCATCAACTGGGGCATGGCGGCGTATCCGGCCAACCGGTACGCCCTCATCATCTGGGATCATGGCGCCGGCTGGAATGGCGTCGCCTTTGACGGAGACGACGCGATGACCCTGCCCGATTTGCGGCAGGCGTTGACGGCCGTCACCCCCGGCAAGCTGGATGTCATCGCCTTTGACGCCTGCTTGATGGGGCAGTTGGATGTGCTGACGGCCGTGCAGCCCTACGCCGATTTTGCCGTCGCTTCCGAAGCTCTGACGCCGGGGCAGGGGTGGGATTACACCGACTTGCTGCGCCGTTTATACGAACAACCCGACCTGGGCGCCGCCGCTTTGGCCGAGATGATGGCTGCTGTTTTTGTGGAGGCAGATCGGAAGAGCACACGTCTGAACTCCAGTCAAACTGCTATATCTCGTATG
>CALCCX010000404.1 GCA_937900165.1 uncultured Acidimicrobiia bacterium
GATTTCGCCACCGACTTGTGTGTCTCCGACAGCCCCGAACCTTGTGGTGGAGGAGAGTCCAAGGAGTGTGCCTGCCACTACGCCGGAAGCCTCGGGCCGCGCTCAGCAGGAGTTGAAGCGTGACTTCCGCGCAGATGCAATCCGAGGATGCGTCAGAGGTCGACGACGAAATAGTCCTCAGGGTTGAGGATCTGACAAAGAGCTTCTTGATACAACGGCGGGGACTATCTCGCCGGGCGCAATATCTTCAAGCAGTCGCAGGTGTTTCGTTCGACGTGAAATCTGGCCAGACCCTCAGCCTCGTTGGTGAATCTGGATGTGGAAAGTCGACCACCGCAAGATGCATCCTCCGTCTTATAGAACCGACCTCTGGCAACGTGTTCTTCCGGACGCCCGTCGATGGTACGAACCAGAAAGGTTTCGTCAACATCACGGAGGCGAACGATGCGGATATGCAACGCGTCCGTCGGCATGCGCAAATAGTGTTTCAGGATCCTGTTGCGTCGCTCAACCCGAGAATGACGGTTGAAGCGATAATCTCTGAACCATTGGCGGCTCACGGGGTAGGCAACAGATCGGAACGAGGGGCCAGGGTCAGGGAACTACTCGAACTCGTCGGTCTGAAGGCGTCATTCGCCCAACGGTTCCCACGCCAATTCTCCGGTGGTCAACGGCAGCGAATCGGAATCGCCAGAGCCCTCGCCCTTCACCCCTCGCTGATCATCTTGGACGAGCCCGTCTCAGCCCTCGATGTGTCTGTGCAGGCCCAGGTGCTAAACCTCCTCGGCGATCTGCAATCTCAGCTGGGATTGACCTACCTGTTCATTGCCCATGACTTGGCCGTCGTGCGGCATGTGAGCACCGAGGTCGCGGTGATGTATCTCGGCAAGATCATCGAAAGAGCGCAACGGAGCGAGCTGTTCAATTCGCCAATCCACCCTTACACCCATGCCCTCATGTCGGCCGTCCCAATTCCCGACCCAGATGTGGAGTTGGCGCGGGAGCGGATCATCCTTGAAAGCGATATCCCATCGGCGGTCAACCCTCCGTCAGGTTGTCGGTTCCGTACTCGGTGTCCGATCGCCCAATCCCCTGGTGTGTGCTCTGAGGAGGAGCCGGAGCTGCGCGAGCATTCACCTGGCCATTGGATCGCATGTCACTTTCCTCAGCCTGAGGGCCTGATGATCTTGGATCAGAACCTGGCGACCGCTCGCTGATCGCTCGAGGTACCACCAACAATTCATCCCTTGACATTCCAGTCGACTAGAGGGTGTACAAAGGTGAAACACGGTCCGAAGCGTCATGAACGGGACCGCCAATCATCGACTGGGAGCATTATCAATGGCACTCGAAGCGTTCATCTCCAACTGGTTGGGACCAGACCTACCGGTACGAATCCAAGCATTCGACGGTACAGATGTAGGCCCGAAGGACGCGAAGACAACCATATCGTTGCGATCGCGCGACGGCCTGATGAGGATGGCAACCGCCCCTGGCGAACTGGGCCTGGCACGGAGTTACGTCGCCGGGGACATCGACATCGAAGGCGACATCTACGACGTCTTGGAGTTGCGCCACCTCATGTCCAAGGTGAGTCTCACCGCCGGCCAGATCCGCCAGCTTGTGAAGCTGATCGGCCTCTCGCACATTCGCCCAATTTCCCCCCCACCAGAGGAGCACCGCAGGAGTCGAGGCCGTCTCCATACCCGAGGGCGTGATTCCGAGGCCATCTCCCACCACTATGACGTTTCGAACGAGTTCTACCGCCTTGTGCTCGGCAACTCACTCACCTACTCGTGTGCACTATTCGAGAACCCAGGCGACTCGTTGGAACAGGCTCAAGAAAACAAGTACGAGTTGATTTGTCAGAAGCTCGGGCTTCAGCCTGGAATGCGTCTGCTTGACATCGGAAGTGGTTGGGGTGGGATGGTCATGCATGCCGCTCAACATCACGGAGTGGAGGCCGTGGGATTGACGATCTCACGCAACCAGGTGGATCTGGCTCGCAAGCGGGTTGCCGAGGCAGGCTTGACGGACCGGATCGACATCCGTCTTCAGGACTATCGGGAAATCGACGACGGTCCATTCGACGCGATCAGCTCGATTGGGATGTTTGAACACGTCGGCCTCCGGCGTCTCGGAACCTACTTCACCCAGGTCGAAAATCTGCTCGTTCCCGGCGGGCGGGTTCTCAACCACGCGATCAGCCGTACAGGCAGTGCAGAATCCACCCGAATCCACAAGACAGGTTTCATGGAAAGGTACGTGTTCCCTGACGGGGAACTGCACGAGGTTGGAAACGTGGTCTCCGCTCTCCAGGATCATGGATTGGAGGTTCGCCACATGGAGAACCTCAGGGAGCACTATGCCCTAACGCTGCGTAGGTGGGTTGCAAACCTCGAAACGAACTGGGATGCGGCAGTCGTCGAGGTTGGCGAGGCGAGAGCGAAGATCTGGCGCCTGTATATGGCGGCCAGCGCGGTCGGATTCGAGGACAACCACATTCACGTCGACCAGGTACTAGCAGTCAAGACGCCTAGTAGCGGGGCAAGCGGGATTCCACTCAGACCCAGCTGGGCCTGAGCCCGAAATCAACCCAGCCGGGCGAAAGCAAGCCGTCGGACAGCCGCCGGTCACACAACGCCTCGTAAGTACCTAGAGCCCTATAGCGATCGTCCTCGCCTGCGACTCATCAATCGGCGCCCGAGATTCTTGTTGACCAAAGGGTCGCTTGGACGCCAGACCTGCGTTTTGCTTCAGCCAGAAGAGGGGGTCGGCCACGTCGCCGCGTCCTGATCGTCCCCGGCAACCAGTTGAGGAGGGCGATGACGTTCCCTCAACATCTCGAGACGACGGTGGAACCGAGACTTTCCGAGAGTCGACCCGCCGGGATCGAAGACGTCTCGTAGGCCGTCTCCGATGAAATTCACGGATACGACAGTCAGAAAAATCATGACACCCGGGAACACCGCAGCCCATGGAGCCGTGAAGATCTGCTGCTGGGCGTTGCGCAACATCGTGCCCCACGACGATGCGGGCGGCTGAAGGCCGAGGCCGAGGAAACTGAGAGTGGATTCGGCGATGATCGCAGATGCGACCCCGAGTGTGCCGGCGACGATTATCGGGCTCAACGAATTGGGAAGAAGGTGCTTGAAAATTATCCCGAACGAGCGGGTGCCAGAAGCTCGAGCCGAAAGTACGAATTCACGCTCCCGCAGGGTCAGGAACGACCCACGCACCAAACGCGCCACGTTCATCCAGCGGACCAGCCCAATGATGATCACCATTGTGGAGAAGCTCGGGCCCAGAAGAGACGCCGCCAGGATCAGTAAGAACAGGTCTGGGAGCGAAAGGGCAAGGTCGGTGAATCGCATGAGAACGTTGTCTATCCACTTGCCGTAGTAGCCGGCGATGGAACCAACCAAGATCCCGATGGAAAGGGCAACCGAAGTGGCCAGTGTGGCAACCGCCAGAGAAACCCGACCCCCCGCCAAGACCCGGGTCATGCTGTCTCGCCCGAGTTCGTCCGTCCCCATTGGATGGGCCAAGGAAGGCCCCTTCAGTCGATTACCGAGATCTTGGGTCAGCGTGTCGTAAGGACTGAGGATCGGACCAAACAACGCCGCGAACAAGATCAGGAACAGGACGAATACACCGATGAGGGCCGGGCGGTTGCGTCCGAAAGTCCGCCAATTGCGTCTCCAATTGGAGACCGGTTCCACGTCCTCGTCCTTGGCCAAGGCCTCCATGTGCTCTTCGGAGACACGATTGATCGCAGCATCAGTCAAGGCGCACCCGGGGATCCAGCTTGCCGTATGCGACATCTGCCAGCAGATTCGATGCCAGAACCATGAGGGATCCTAAGACGAGAACGCCCATGAGAACCGGGTAATCGAAACGAATGGCAGAGTCCCAAAACAATCGACCTGTTCCAGGCCACGAAAAAATGGTCTCGACGACCAGAGCACCGACCAGGAACTCCGGGATGTGTATCGCGACAACGGTCACGAACGGGATCCCCGCATTGCGGAAGGCGTGGCGCATATACCGCCGCATTGGTGGAAGGCCACGTGCTTTGTTGAACCTCATGTAATCCTCGTCCATCGTCTCGATCATCGCAGCACGTAGGTATCTCGTGAAGAACGAGAGCGACACCATCGAGATCGCGACCGTCGGCAACGTGAGGTACCAGATTCGAGTCGTGATGGACGGGTCGACGCCCGGCGGCCCAATCCCGCCGGTCGGGAACCACCCCAGCCACACGGAGAACACGATGATCAGCATCAGCCCTAGCCAAAAAACAGGGATCGACAGGCCGACAAAACTGCCGAAGGTCAGCGTGTGATCGATCCAGGTGTCGCGCCGAATTGCCGCCAGAAGGCCAAGCGGGACCGAAATAATCAAGGAGACCGTGATCCCCGAAGCCATCAAAAGAAGTGTGGCGGGGAGTCGTTCCATGATGAGACCAAGGACTGGCTGGCGGGCCACGAATGAACTCCCCCAGTCACCTTGGACGAAGGCCCCGAGCCAGGAGAAGTATTGAATGATCATCGGCCGGTCGAAACCGTACTGCGCTTCGATCCGGGCGAGATCCTCTGGCCGAACGTTTGGCTGTCCGTAGTAGGCGGCACCCGGCCCCCCGGGGGTGAGCTGCAGGAGAACGAAAGCCACGAGGGAGATCCCAAAGAGGATGGGCACGGCCTGCAAGATTCGTTTTGCGACGAATTTCAGCAAGGCCGTGCCCTTTCCTCAGTCAGGTACCAATTGTGGCTGGTATCAGTGTGTCTAGTTGTTGATTGTCCAGTCTGCAGCATTCCACGTGAAGTTGGACCATGGGTTGGGCAACTGTCCGCTCACGTTGTCACTGAACGCATCCAGCATCGACCGCTTGTACAACGGAATGTACACGCCGGCGGCGAGGATCTCCTCGACCACTGTCCGATAGGCGGCCTTCCGGACGTCGAGATCGAGCGTGGCCCGCCCGGCGTCGATCGCAGCGTCCAGGGTCTCGTTTTCCAAGCGGAAGAAGTTCCAGCCCTCACCCTGGTTGGCCTCGTTCGGAATCTGATCTGAGCGGAACAGCGTCGACAGGAAGGAGTCAGGGTCGAGTTCTGCACCCCAGGTGTCCATCACGATGTCGAAGTTGCCTCGCTTGAGCTTTCCGTCTTCGGCCCAGTTGCCGAACAGGGTCGCGGCAGGCACGTTGTTGATCACAAGTTCAATGCCTACGGCTTTGAACTGCTCTTGGAGCACTTGCTCCGTGAGTTCACGAACCTGCTGTCCGGTCGGAGTGCTGATCTCCAACGTCAGCCGCTGGCCGTCCTTTTCACGGATTCCGTCTCCGCTGTCAACCCATCCTGCTCCCTCGAGGAGCGCTCGAGCTCCATCTGGGTCGTAGGCCGGGTTTGACAGGCCATCAGGCGATGCCCAACCAAGTCCGATCGGCGAAGTCGCTTCTTCGGAAAGACCGAACAGCAGCTCCTCGATGATCGGAGTGCGGTCGATCGCCATGGCAAGCGCGTTCCTGACGTCTGGGTCGCTCAACGCGAAGTGGGGGTCGCCCGGTTCCGAGCCTGCGCTCGTATTGAGCCCGAGGTACTCGATGTTCGACGATGGAGTGACCTGAATCGTCACGCCCTCCATACTGTCGAACTGATCGATCACTCCGGTATCGACGTTCCAGAACGCATCGATATCGCCGGTCCGCATCTGGGCGATGCCTGCATTTTGATCAGGAATGATCTTGAAGACGATTCGATCGATCAGCGGACGATCGGGAACCCGGTAGTTCGGGTTCTTGTCGAGGATGATCGACTGGCCAGAATTCCATTCGGTCAGGACGTAGGGTCCCGTTCCCTCCGGAAGCCGATTGTATTCGGCCTCGGCCAGGTTCTCGCCTTCCAGCACGTGAGCCGGAAGGACCGCCTCAGGAATGCTGAACAACGAAAGGGCCGGAGCGAACAGCTCGTTGTAAGTGATCACAACTGTTTGATCATCCGGTGTTTCGATCGAGGCGATCTTGTCATAACCGTTCTGGGTATTGACCGCGTTCGCGTCGTCCATGACCAGCTCCCAGGTGAACTGCACGTCTCGAGACGTGAACGGATGCCCGTCAGACCATGTGACTCCCTCGATCAAATTGTAGGTCAGGGTTAGGCCATCCTCGGAAATCGTGCCTGCCTCTACCGAGGGCACCTCGGACAACCTCGGTACGAAGTTGCCGTCTGGGTCGGCCTGAACAAGGCCTTCAACTACAAGATCATTCACAAGGTTGCTGGCTGTTTGCACCGCCAGATACGGGTTCAAGTTGTCGGGTTCTTGGAACAGACCGATTGTGAGGACGCCGCCGGCGTCTTCAGCAGTCGGAGGCGCCGCGGTTGTCGCGACCGCCTCTTCTGCACCATTCTCGCCGTCAGCTGGTGGGTCTGCCGCTTCCGCGCCATCGCCACCGGCTTCGGCACCGCAGGCAGCAGCGACTAACGCCAGCGCTGCCAGTAGGGTCACCATCCGCTTCATCGGGTTTCCTCCTCGAGGCCATACGGCCCTCGATCCATTTCCCTATGGGTCGATTTTCACCCCAATGAGCAGGCTGTCTGCCTACACAAATTCATTGACGATGAAAATCCGTGGGGCGAGATTACTAGCGGGTTCCAGTTTCGCAACCCACCCCCAGGGGGGTGGGGTTGTGAGAGGGCGCGGAGACCGAGCCGGGCCGGCTGTTCGGATCAGCCTTCGTGCCGGCTTTTGAGCTTCAGGAGTTCTCGCTGCATCGAGGCAAGGCCCTCGGTCCACTGGTCGTCTGGTTGCCCGGGAAAGCGAGCCAGCGTGAACAGCACATCGCATCCGTCACCGTTGGGAATCACCCTGACGGGGAGAGGCGGACCAAACGGAGCGCCGGCCGGGGCGAGGTACATGTCGATCCGGCCGCAGGCGATGTCGGCGTCGATTTTCATCGTCACTTCTCCACCCATCATCGGCACGTTCACCGTCCAGACATCATCTGCTCCTCGCACGGCGGGACTGGAGAAGAATTCCGTCGCCCATTCTGGTTGGGCGGCCGGATCGGCGAGGTCGGTTGTGACCACCTCGACGGGAGCGTCGATCGTCACGGTAAGGGTTTCAGTGGGCATGGTCGGCATTGGATCCTCTTTTCGTCCAGTAGAAATGTCGAGACTGTCAAGGTACCTGACGTATCTAAAGTTGTCAAGTTACTTGACAGTCGAAACGCCCCCTGATAGACCTGCTGAAAAAAAGAAAGACCCGCTAGGTCCGATTGAAACCGCTGGTCTCTTCCACTCCGTGGGTACACCAGACACAATCGCATGTCTCAGAGTGGCAGGCGCGATCGCGGTGGTCGAGACGGGTACGACTGAATCGGGGCAGTGCGGCACGCGCAAGCCCCGACTTGAGAAGAGTCGGCTTCCAGTGGCGGCCGAGGCGCTCTCGGAGGTCAGAAGAGGCGGCGCCCCTCCTGACCAACGGAGCAACGACACCACCGGGAAGCCGCTCGTAGAACAATCGGTTGGCAAAGGCGGCCGCTCTGACACGCTCGAATTGCTGGCGAGCCGCCTCGTCGTACTCGAAATCTTCGATGATCGATCGGGCGGCGAGGGCGCCGGATTCCATCGCGTACCACATCCCGAACCCCCACTCGGGGTCCTGAAGTCCCGCCGCCTCACCAACGTAGAGGCGACCCGCCTCATCAATGAAACGGGCTGATCCGAAGACTGATCCATAGCCAGAGAACGCTCGGACGTTGTCAAGGTCGAGACCAGGAACGAGGCTGGTGAATGTCTCTACGGTCCGCCGCCTGGCCTCCTTCCAGTTCTGCTGATTGCGGAACAGGCAAGTTGCGAGGGTGGCCCGGCCATCCCAGACCAGCAAGTACGCGTACCCACCGGGAGCGAGGTCCTCGGAGACAACACAATGTGCTTGATCCTGCAGAGTGGTGGAGAACACGTATCCGGTGGCAATGCCATCGGCGAATCGGGGCCCGATGGCCAAGATGTCGCCTCGTTTGGCATGTTCGCCTGCCCGGCCCAGCAGGACTTCGGCGCCCGCGTCGCGAGCCTGGTCGAGCAGAGAACGGTCCAAGGATCCATCCTCGGGGCCCCTTCTCACCAAGTAGAAGAGTGGCTTGGATGATTTCGCGATCACGGGCCTCAGTGCCCGGTCGTAGAACGTCGCTTCGTGAAACGGACGATGTTCGAAAGTTGGCTCGATTGCCAGGCGGGCGAGCCGCTCCATAGCATCAGTTGGAGCCGACCAGTTCTCCAACCCTTGGAAATCACCTGAAAACCGGTGGCCCACCGTTGCGGCCTTCTCGAACACACGCACAGGCCGGCCTGCCCTGGCGAGTGTGGCCGCCGCTACAAGCCCAGAAGGCCCTGCTCCGACCACCGAATGCTCGGTTTCCACGACTTCTGACTCCTCGTTCAGGGCCGACCGGGTCGACGACCAATCATGCGGTCGATCTGCGCCTCATACTGCTCCTGGGCCCTGATCGTGTCAGGGTCATCCCACATGGGATTCTGATCGGCCATGACTCCCCTGTTTGGGACCTCCGTCGCCCGCATCTGGTCCAGCATCTCATGATCGGCATCGAGCGAAGGGAGCCTACCGAGGTCAGCCACAACGCCATCATTCGCGGTGGAGCCGACGTTATCTACCCCACTGGTACCACTGGTACCGCTGATCACGCCAACCAGGCCGATGAGGACAGCCAAGGAAAATAGGAAGATCAGAGCCAGCGTCCCTTTCATCTTTCGCTCCTAGTTTTCTAGGTAGAGGTCTATGTCAGACAATCGTGGGTCCTCAATGCACTGTACTCCTTCCTCTCGACCGGAAGGTCAAACGGTTTCGGGCCGGCGGGTTTTCCTCGTCTAGAAGCGTGCTGAGTGAATCGTTCGCAAACCGAAGGCTGATCACAGGCTGCCTGGGCATCGAGCTGGTGATTCATTGCACGAGTCATCGTGGAGCATGCTCCTGGTGCCGTCCGGGCGTCGAATCTGGGTCAACGTACCATTGGTCCATCCCGTTGTTTCCCGACGACGCCCCAACCGACAGCGAGGCCGGTGGCCGCTGCGAGGCGAGCGGCCGACGGAGCCCCGGCTAGAGGAAGGGCGGATAGGAAGGCTCTAGCGAGCCGAAGTAAACCTGCGCATCAGCCGGCGAAGATACCGAGCCTCTGCCAGGCTCTTACGAGCGGCTCGGCGGCGACCCCTACCCCGACCACCGCGAGCGTTGCGACCGCCACCGCCGCACCGGCCAGCCGACCCATCAGGGCCCGCGGCCTTGCTGGTCCATCGAGGTATGCCGGGCCCAGCACTCGCAGGTAGTAGACCAGGGACACGGCTGAGTTGATCACCGTGAGCACAGCCAGCCACATGTACCCGGCGTCGATTACCGCCCCCATCAGCAGCAGCTTGGCGGCGAAACCGCCGAGAGGCGGTATCCCGACGAAAGAGAGAAACCCGATCAACAGCCCACCCATCAACCAAGGGTGTGGCCCGGCGAGACCTCGGTAGGACTCGCGGTCGGTGAGACCCCGAAGCTTGACAACGACTCCGAACACGGCGACGGTTCCGAAGGAGTACGCGGCAAGGAACATGAGCAGGGAGGGGATCGCCAGATCGCTGCGCCCGATGGCAACCACCGCCAGCAACCCGTAGCCGGCCTGGGACACCGAGGACCATCCCAGAAGGCGGCGGACGTCATCCTGGCGAAGAGCGGCCAAGTTACCGAGGGTCATCGTGGCAGCGGCGAGCAGCGCGACCAGGGGCCGCCACCCCAGCTCCGTTTCGGGGAGGACTAGAACGAGGCGGGTCAGGAAGACAAGTGCCCCGATCTTGCCGACGATCATGAGGAATGTGGCGGCGGGGGCAGGGGCTCCCTCGGCGACGTCCGGCACCCATGGATGGACCGGAACCGCTCCCAGCTTGAAGGAGATCCCGATCACCACCAGCCCGAACCCGACGACCAGCGCCAGTGGGTCGGCGTCGACGAGGCCAGGGCCCAGATCGGTAAACGTGGTGGTCCCGGAGAGGCCGAATAGGAGGGCAACACCGTATACCAGGGCACCGTTTGCCAGGGCGCCCAGGAGGAAATACTTCATGCCGGCCTCCGAAGAGCTGCGCGATCGGCGGTGAAAGGCGGCGAGGGTGTAGCCGGTGACCGAACTCAGCATCATCGCCAGCACCAGCTCCATCAGGTCTGTGGCACCTGCCAGCAGTACCGCGCCCAACGTGCCGAAGACCAGTATGGCGTAGTACTCGCCCTGACGGTCGTCGGGTCGGAACCATTCAACGGAAAGGGCGATCACCAACAGACCCACCACCGTCAGCAGGATGGTCGCCCACCGTCCCACCCCGTCGGCGGCCAGGGTGTCGAAGAAGGTCAGACCGGGCGGGTCGACCAGATCGAAACCAGCGAAGACTGCCGCCCCGATCAAGACGGCCGCGGCCACCGCCGCCATCCATGGTTGTAGAGCGCGGGGAGTGAACAGAGCCACCAGCACCACGAAAATGGCACCTGCGGCCAGGATCAGCTCGGGGAGGATGTCACCTAAGAAGGCAACCATCTGGGCGCCCATCTCCACGTCAGCCTCCAGTCATGACGCGGGCCGCCGAATCGATGACGTTGACCAGCCAGGCCGGGACTATCCCGATCAACACCACGAGCACCAGCATCGGAACCACGGCGGCCAGTTCCCAACCGCCGAGGTCGGTCCAGCTCATCCACTTGTCGGGGAGCGGGCCGAGGAATACCTGCTGAAGCATCCGGAGGAAGAGGGCCGCAGTGATAACGATGCCGAGCAACCCGATCCCCGCCAGCCATGGATACACGGCCAGGGTGCCGGCGAAAATCTGGAACTCCGCCACGAACCCGGCCAACCCCGGCAGGCCGAGGGAGGCGAACGCCGCCAGCATGGTGGCACCGGTTAACGCCGGGGCCCGGGCGGCCAACCCCCCTAACTCGCCCATCTCGTAGGTCTTTCCCCTGGCGAGCACCGATCCGGTGAGGAGGAACATCGCACCGGTTATCAGCCCGTGGGCGACCATCTCGATGGTCGCACCAGTGAGAGCGATGGATCGGGCGGCATCGCTGCCGCCGATGGTCGCAGCCACCGAGATGCCCAGGATGACGTAACCCATGTGGTTGACAGAGGTGTAGGCGACAAGACGTTTGAGGTTGGTCTGGGCCATCGCCACCAGGGCCCCGTACACGATGCTGACCACCGCGATCACCGCGATTGGGAAGGCAAACCGGTCGAACGTGCCGGGCATCATCTGCAACAGGATGCGGACAAATCCGTAGGTGCCCATCTTGAGCAGGACCCCGGCGAGGATCGTCGAGGCAGGGGCGGGAGCATCGACATGAGCAGATGGCAGCCAGGTATGGAACGGCGCCAGTGGGGTCTTGACCATGAATCCTAGAGCGATCCCCCAAAAGATCAGAGTTGAGGCGAGACCAGCGGCCGGGAGCGGCTGAGTTCGGATGATCTCGATCATGTCGAAGGTGCGCACATCACCCGAATTGAGGTAGATGCCGAGAATGCCCAGGAGGAGGGCGAGGGAGCCGACCAGTGTGTAGATGAAGAACTTGAGGGCGGAACGGTGTGCGTCACCGTGACCCCAGATGGCGATGAGGAAGTACATCCCCACCAGCGACAGGTCAAAGAACACAAAGAAGAGAATGAGGTCGAGCGACAGGAAGAGCCCGAGCGAGACACCTTCTAGGAATAGGAAG
>CALCCX010000405.1 GCA_937900165.1 uncultured Acidimicrobiia bacterium
TACTCCGACGGTGCACAGGGTGAGGAGCCGCCTCCAGACATGCTGCGGGTAATGGAGTTGGTCGATTTGTCCAATGAAGCCAGCAGCATCGAGGAACGCATTGATCTCCTAACCGAGGCCGGGGAACTTCATTTGGCGAATCTGTGGGCCATCGGCATCGCCGGTATGGATCTGCGTCCTCATATCGCCAACATTGATCTCCGCAATATTCCACCCTCGCCGTATGGTCTCAACGCCGATCCATCGGCGCACTCCCAGTATCCGGAAGCGTGGTTCTGGGATAGATAAACGGGGACGCTCGTCCTCAGCAGGAAGTCGAAGGTTGGCGTCGCCGGTAGGGTGGCGCCAACCTTCACAAACACAGCACATGGTCGAGCGTATTCGGACGGTTGGGTAGGAGAGGCCAATGCTGAATTACATTATCAGGAGAGTCCTCGGGGCAGTCGTGACGCTCTTGGTGGTCTCCTTCGTCAGCTTCATCATCATCATTCTGCCCCCTGGCGATGTCCTCACCGCTCAGATCCAACGGATCACAGAGGTCTCGGGCACCATCTCGCAAGCGGATCTGGCGCGTGTCGATTTCTTGAGAGAGCAATATGGCCTCGATGAGCCGGTTTATGTGCAGTACGCAACGTGGATGACCGGGATCGTCACCAGAGGGGACTTCGGGTGGTCTTTCACTGCCTTCAGGAGTGTGTCTGATTTCGTCTGGGGCCTCATGGCGAACACGATGATTCTGGTCGGCGCCTCCCTGGTGTTCATCTTCGCCGTTGCCTTGCCGATCGGCTTCTACTCGGCAGTAAAGCAGTACTCGCCGGGAGATTATCTGTTCACGTTTCTCGGATTCTTGGGGCTGGCCATTCCCAACTTCCTTCTCGCACTCTTTCTATTGTTTCTGTCGTTCACCGTGACCGGGACAATTGTGACTGGCATGTACTCGCCGGACATGGTCGATCAAGCCTGGAGCTGGGCCAAGTTTGTCGATATGTTGAAACATATCTGGATTCCCGTGTTCGTCATTGGCACCGCCGGCACCGCGGCCGCCGTTCGAGTGCTTCGTAATAATCTTCTTGATGAACTACACAAACCATACGTCATGATGGCTCGCTCCAAGGGCTTGAGTGAGTTGCGGCTGCTCGCCAAGTACCCGCTCCGGATCGCGATCAACCCGCTGATCAGCACCGTAGGATTTTTGTTGCCGAGCCTGTTTGGCGCCACCATCATCGTCTCAATCGTGCTCAGCCTGCCCACGGTCGGGCCGATCTATCTTGAATCCTTGTTGAACCAAGACATGTTTCTTGCCGGAAGCATCGTCCTGATGATCGCCGTTGTGACAATTCTGGGGACGCTCATCTCCGATATCTTGCTGGCCATCGCCGACCCGCGAATAAGGCTGGAATAGTGTCGAGGACAAAACTCCTGAGGTCTCGGAGGGGCGGCAAATCGAGAGGCGAACTCGAAGAAACGGGGCGGTCACTGGAGTCTCAGCTAGAGGGTCATGCGGAAGAGGAGGTCGTTGTTGCGTCGCAGTGGCAGCTCATCCGCTGGCGATTTGTTCGACACAAACTGGCGGTGGTGGCCGGAGTGGTCATCCTGGGTCTGTATGTGCTTGCCATCTTTCCACAATTTTTCGCTCCGTACGCGGCAGAGGACCGCGACTTCCGAAACGCGTTCATGCCGCCGCAGCGGATCCACTTCTTCAGCGAAGAGGGGTTCAGCTTGCAACCTTTTGTGTATGGGATCAACAAGGATGTGGACTTCGTTACCACCCGAACGATTTACACCGAAGATACGAGTCAGAGGTTTCCGGTCGACTTTTTTGTACGGGGCGGAGAGCCTTACCAGCTGCTTGGGTTTATTGAGACCGATATCCGCCTGTTTGGAGTCGATCCGGAGGCGACTGTCTACCTCATGGGTACGGATAGCGTCGGTCGTGATGTCTTCAGCCAGATCATTCACGGTGCGCGCATTTCGTTGTTTCTGGGGTTGATGGCCGTGCTTCTGAGTCTCACGTTGGGCGTTGTGATAGGAGGGATCTCCGGCTACTTCGGAGGAAAGGTCGACAACGTCATCCAACGCCTCATCGAGATAATCTGGGCTTTTCCTTCTCTGGCACTGTGGATGGCATTGACCGCGGCACTTCCTCGCACCTGGTCTCAGACCCAGGTTTACTTCGCCCTCGTAGTGATCCTGTCGTTGATAAGTTGGACGACATTGGCTCGGGAGGTGCGGGGCAAGATGTTGAGTCTCCGTGAGGAAGACTTCATAATGACGGCCCGCCTGAACGGAAACAGCACCCCTCGCCTACTGCGGGTCCACATGGTCTCGTCGTTCACCAGCCACATCATCGCATCGCTGACACTGGCGATTCCCGGAATAATCTTGGCCGAGACTGCCCTCAGCTTCCTTGGTATCGGCCTGGCGCGGCCAACGGTCAGTTGGGGGGTGCTGCTTCAGCAGGCGCAGAAGGTCGAAGCGTTGACGGTGGCGTGGTGGCTGTTCCTGCCGGGCGCGGTGCTTGTCATCACCGTACTTGCGTTCAACTTCCTTGGCGACGGCCTCCGCGATGCGGCCGATCCGTACTCGGCGCTTGATTAGGACCACAGCATGCCATCTGAGACTGACAACCCTCGAGCCGAGACCTTGTTGAAGGTCTCAGACCTTCATGTCGACTTCCCGTCGCGCGAGGGCGTCGTTCGAGCAACAAGTGGTGTGTTCTTTGACATCCAATCGGGCGAAACACTTGGACTTGTCGGTGAGAGCGGCTCCGGCAAGACCGTGACAGCACAGGCCATTCTCAGGATCATTCCCCATCCCGGTCGTATCACCGCTGGCAGCATCGTGCTCCGTCAGAGCGCAGCGAACGGTTCGACACAATCTGTGGAAATAACTTCCCTTGACGACCGAGGACCACAAATGGGGAATATTCGGCGGCATGAGGTTTCTCTTGTGATGCAGGAACCGATGAGCTCGCTGAGTCCAGTGCACACGATTGGCAACCAGATCATCGAGAAGCTACGGCTCGACCAACAAATGTCCAAGAGAGAAGCCAGAGAGCGAGCGGTTGAACTCTTGGACAAAGTCGGAATTCCGAACGCCAACCGACGCATAGATGCATTTACGTTTGAACTGTCTGGCGGGATGAGACAGCGTGCGATGATAGCGATGGCGTTGGCCAGCAATCCAGCACTTCTCATCGCAGACGAGCCGACGACGGCGGTCGATGTGACCATTCAGGCCCAAATTCTCCGGTTGCTGCGCCAGCTTCAAGACGAACTGGGCATGGCGATCCTCTTGATCACCCACGACCTGGGTGTGGTGGCCAATATGGCCCACCGAGTGGCTGTCATGTACCGAGGCAAGATTGTTGAACAAGGATCGGTTCGGGATGTATTTCAGTCGCCCCAGCATCCCTACACGCAAGGTCTCGTCGAATCTGTTCCAGATCTGGGCGACACGCCTGGGACGAGAATCACGACCATCCCTGGTGTCGTACCGCATCCGTTCGCCGTCGTTTCTGGATGCCAGTTTCACCCTCGATGCAGTCAGATCATTGCAGGTGTTTGCGACCGTCAGGATCCGTTCGAGACTGAAAGGGCCCCAGGACACAAAGTAAGCTGCCTCCTGTACGGGGCGAGAGAATAGCTGATGGATCGGAATCTCCAGCCAGGAACCACTCCCCTCCTTGAAGTCGAGGCGGTCAAGAAATTTTTTCCCATCCATGCCGGACTACTCAGGCGACATGTTGGCGATGTCAAAGCCGTCGATGAAGTTTCTTTCACCATTGAGCGCGGGCAGACCTTGGGCCTGGTCGGCGAAAGCGGTTGTGGCAAGACCACTCTCGGCCGGTTGATTGCAGGGGCCTATCGTGCAACCGGTGGCACTGTTCGTTTGAGCGACCAGAATGGCGGCCAGATAGTTCTCGGTTCCCTGAAACGTGCCGAACTCCGCACCTATCTCCCCAAAGTACAGATGATCTTTCAGGACCCGTATTCTTCGCTCAATCCTCGTCGTACCGTCAAACAAATCATCGAGGATCCGCTGATATGTCTGACGAAGATGGGTTCTGACGAGAGGAATGAGCGGATTCTGGAGTTGCTCGAGGTCGTAGGGCTTGACCGGCGACACGCGGAGCGCTATCCACACGCTTTCAGCGGTGGCCAGCGCCAACGCATCGGGATCGCCAGAGCCCTGACCGTAAATCCCAGCCTGATAGTGTGTGACGAGGCCGTCTCTGCGCTCGATGTCTCGGTGCAAGGCCAGATCATCAATTTGCTGATGGATCTACGCGAAGAACACGGTTTGGCGTATCTGTTCGTCTCGCACGATCTTGGTGTCGTGAAGCACATTTCGGACCGCATTGCCGTGATGTATGTCGGAAAGCTGGTGGAGATAGCCTCGTCGGAGCAACTGTTCAGGACTCCCAAACACCCCTACACCGAGGCCCTCCTCTCTGCAGTTCCTCGGCCCGATCCAACCGCCTCTGTCGACGCTCCTATCCTGAAGGGTGATGTAGCCGATCCGGCCGACAGGCCAACCGGTTGCGCCTTTCACCCACGATGCAAATACGCTCAAAGTATTTGTATCAACGAGGAACCGCCCCTTGTGGACATTGGCAAGAAAGGTGAACGACATCTCGCCGCCTGCCACTTCGCCGAGGAGCTCGATCTCAGCGGCATCATCGACTGAGTAGCCAGCCGGAGTTCTGCCTGTTCACCCCTATCTGGCGACTCCGGAAGCAGTAGAACGCATCAACTCGCTGAGCGCCGCCACCGGCTCCGGGTAACAGCGGTTTGGCTTTGCCGAGAGGGACCCCCGGGGGGATGTTATAGGTCGAGCTGGACGCGGATCGCCCTGCCGACGGCGGTGAGATCTGGGTCGGAGAGCCGGCCCATCTTCTCATGAAGGCGACCCTTCGATGCTGTGGCGATCTGATCGGCCATGGCCTTATGCTGCTTACCCTCAAGCTCCACATACGCTTCGCTCGGATAGAGTCGCTCAATGTTGGATGTGAGCGGGACAACCTGAACCCGATTCAGTGCTCGATTCGATGCATCGTTGCTCACCACGACCCCAGGTCGTGTTTTGCGAATCTCACCGCCGGACGCTTGATCGAAGCTCACCCACCAGACCTCACCGCGGTTCATCGGCAACATCGCCTATCAGTGCCTCGGACCATTCCTCGGCATCGGACTCTCGGGCCTCATCGGACGCCATCGCCTGATATGCGGCCTCGAGATCCGCATCGACCACATGTGGTCGAGCCAAACCCTCCAGAAATCGGCTGATCTTCCTCCTGCCCACCCGCCGGTAGAGCCCATCGTATACCTCGTCGTCGATGGTGATCGTAAGCTTTTTTGTCATACACGTACACTACACGTGTAACCCGGCATGTAACCCTCCATCCCGAGGGCACACATTGCTAACGCGACAATGGAAGCCGGACGGGTCCCCGGGATGATCGCTTGTAGCACCCCCTATCACTCATAGTGTGGGACCGGTTTACATAGGCCCAATTGCGTGAATACGCTTGTCGGCACGGGAAATCGAGGGCCCATAGCTCAGCCCGGTTAGAGCGCATCCCTGATAAGGATGAGGTCCGTGGTTCAAGTCCACGTGGGCCCACCCGCAAACTCCCTGCGTAAAGGGGGTTTTTGTTCAATCAGCGATGAGCGCTAGTTGTCCGTTCTGGCTACGCCCAGAAATCGTCGGTCAACTTCCCGTCGCTCATGTGGCAGACGTGGACACTGCGGCCTTCAAGTGATTTACCGCCGCGGGCCGCCGACTGATTCACCAGAGCAACACCGTGATCATCGTTGGCGAGCATGTCGTGAATGTCGAGGACCGAACCCGACAGATCGGAAGAGCACACG
>CALCCX010000406.1 GCA_937900165.1 uncultured Acidimicrobiia bacterium
CGTAGCGAAGTTTGCGGCTGTCGGCCTCCTCGCCCACTGGTGCCTCGGGGTGCGACAGGTTCGGCACCCGGCGATGGATTGAATCGGCCTGCGTGGCCAGTCGCTGCAGCTCCGCCTGGCGAGCTTCCTTTTCCTCGCGCAAGCGCCGCCCTTCGGCCTTGCGTGCCTCCCGCTCTTCGTCACTGCTTGCCTTGCCGATCGACTTGCTGGTCAGATTCGCTTCCCGATTGAGCCGCTCGATCAGCTCGTTGGCGCTGCGGACATCACCCTTGAGGACGACGACGTGACCTACCTGGAAGAACTGTACAGACCCGTCGAAAACCTCCTGTCTATCGGGTACTCCTAGGGCTCTGCCGCGCTACGCCCCTGCCCCCTGAAGCCTCGCTTGATCTGCGTCATTGGCGCATTGTTCTAGACGTGCAAGGTTCACCGGGCATCCAGCGATTTCGACATCCTCGTGACTGACCATGTTCGTCCCATCCCGTTGGAGGATCTCTCATTTGCAGCCTTTCCCCACGCGAAGGAAACCGACGGAGCGTACAAGCGCTTGGTCACAACAGGCGGACCGGGCACCGCCGTCGCGATAGGGGCCTGCGCTCCCACCGCAGCAGTAGCTCTCTGCGGCAGCACAGAAGTGGAACGCTGCATCTCCTATATTGGTCACATATCCTGCCGAGTCGACGACGATACACAGATACTTGTCGTGCATGGCCTTATAACCGCAGACGAAGCTTCTCAGGCAGCGTTAACCACTTCATCATGAACCTCCCCGTGCCGGCCGCAGAGGAATTCCAGAAACGGAGGACGAAATCCATCTGGAATTCCCCGCCGAGTGAGACAAGGGGCAGGCGAGTTCGACCGGTGGTCGCGACTGCTGCAGTGTAGACCTCGTTCTGGCGGGACCCAGTTCTCCTATGCGCCAGCCGGTCCCGCCAGTTTGCCGTTCACCTCGTTCTGGCGGGACAGGGTGTCGCTGGAGGCAAGCGGGTCCCGCCAGAACTCAGCCCTTCACGACCTCGGCCAGCGCCCGGATCTCGTCGGGGGTGCGGGCACCCACGTTGAGCATGGTGACCGGGCTTTCCTCCCAGGCCTGGAGGCGGTCGCGGATGCGTTCGACCGGGCCGACGAGCGAGATCTCGTCGGCGAAATCGGTGGGGACCGTGGCGATGGCCTCGTCGCGTTTGCCCTCGAAGAACAGGTCCTGGATCTTGTAGGCCTCCTCCTCGTAACCCATTCGCGCCATCAGCTTGGTGTGGTAGTTCTGCCCCTTGGCCCCCATCCCCCCGATGTAGAACCCGAGCGATGCCTTGGTGCCGTAGAGCGCTTCCTCGATGTCGTCGGTGATCTTCATTGAGACGTTGACCGCGATCTCGAAGCCGTCCTTCGCGTCGGCGAGTTGGTCGGCATAGACCTCGGGCCGAAACGGTGAGTAGTAGAGCGGCAGCCATCCATCGGCGATCTTCGCGGTCTGGGCCACGTTCTTCGGCCCCTCCGCCCCGATCCAGATCGGGATCTGCCGCAGCGGATGGGTCATCACCTTCAACGGCTTGCCGAGGCCTTCGGCGCCCGCGCCCGTGTAGGGCATTTGGAAATGGTCGCCCTGGAACTCGAGCGGCCCTTCCCGGCGAAAGATCTGCTGAAGGATCTCGACATACTCGCGGGTGCGCGCCAGCGGCCGGCGCGACGGCATGCCGTACCAGCCCTCGACCACCTGCGGGCCCGACACGCCGAGGCCGAGAATGACCCGACCTCCGGAGAGATGGTCGAGCGTGATCGCCTGCATGGCGGTGGCGGCCGGGGTGCGGGCCGAGAGTTGCACGACACCGGTGCCGAGTTTGATTCGGCTGGTGTGGCCGGCGATGTAGGCGAGCGGCGAGAACGCGTCGGAGCCCCACGATTCGGCCGACCAGATGCAGTCGAACCCGGCCTCCTCCGCGGCGATGCTCAACTCCAGCAGATTGTCGGGCATCGCCCGTGTCCAGTAGCCCCATGTGAATCCGAGTTCCATGGCACCGACCGTACTGCGCCGCCCCGACGGATTCGGAGTCCGTCAGCGGGCGGTGATCACGTCGTCGACGAAGGCGAGGGTGGCCTCGGCGATGACGGACCACTCGGTGGCCGCCCTCCCCGCCTCGGTCGCCGCCGCGGCCGCGGCCAACTGGTCGACCGTCAACGCATCGAGGCAGGCCGTGAGATCCTCGGCCGTCTCGCCGTAGTAGATGGCGGCGTCGCCGAGGGCTTCGCTCAGATATCCCCAGTTCGAGGCGATCGTCGGGAGACCGACCCCCAGCGCGTCGGCCATCGTCCCCGTGGTGAGCATGCCCTCGGTGAACGGCATGACGATGGCATCGAGGGCAAAGAGGCGTCGGGCGTAGGTGGCGTGATCGGCCATCGCGTAGGGAACGGCGACGATGCGGGGATCGTCGGGCACGTCCTCGTCGACCAGCGACCAGACGTAGAGCTGGATGTCGTCGCGGCCGCAGGCGTGGACGGCATCGATCGCCAGTTGCACGTCCTTCTGCGCTCTCGGCGCGCCGACGATGCCGAGCCGGATCGGGGCCGGGTCGAGCCCGAGCGCCGCCTCCGCCTCGGCCTTTCCCCCGGCCGGTCGCAACGGTTCGAGCCGATGGCCCCAATGCCCGTGAGGGATCACCGCGTGGCGGGTGTGGGCGCCATAGTCGTACTCGGCCTCCATCACCGCCCGCCCGTAGTCGCTGTGGTGGATGACGGCATCGGCTTCGGCCGTCCAGATCCGGTAGATCTCCTCGGCATCGGGGAACAGGTGAGGGACCCGATTGTGCTGGGTCCACAGGATCACCAGGCCCGAGGCCCGCAGGTTCTCGATCACCTGGCGGGTCCGCTCGGGGTCCACGCCCGCGGCCCACTCCGGCCAGTGAGATCGGAAGAGCACACGTCTGAACTCCAGTCACACTGATATATCTCGTATGCCGTCTTCTGC
>CALCCX010000407.1 GCA_937900165.1 uncultured Acidimicrobiia bacterium
TTTCTAATCTAAACGCTTGCCAGGGCGGTTTCCGATTCTGATTCCGTGCCGTCCTATTGCGAAGATACCACTGTGCTACTTCACCAAACGCCTCAGCAATATTTCTTAAATTCTTTCCTGTATTGGGTGCAGCCTCTACCCTGTTTAAAAAATCATTGCCTATTTCCCTTATTGCCCTATCCTGCCACTCATGCCCCCCTTTTTCTTCTATTCGACTATCTTTATTAAAAGGAATTTTTATACCCTCGGCAACAGAGAATTTTCCCATTCCACCAACAAATGAAATAATATCTCTTATCAATCGCAAAGTATTCACCACATCGCCGGAACATAAATCAACAATCATATCCCAACCATAATAATACACTCGCTTGCCAGCTTTTGCCCCTTTTATATCCCGAGCAAGCTGGTTATATGTTCTCCCACTAGAACCGAGAATTTTAGCAATGTCATGATAATCAGGATGGATACCTTTTGTGTTTTTCAAACGGTTATTAATTATTGCGGCAAGAAACTTGCTTTTTATTTCTTTGGAAGAATGTAAAAAATGAGCTCCCAAATCAACCACATCATATTCTCTTGTTTTTTCAATTAACTTTCCCCTGGAATCATAGGGGTAAAATGTATTAATGCTTTCGGTTGATATCTTAAAAAAACACTCCGAGTATCGCTGAAAAATAAAGTCATGAATGGTTTCTTGGACTGGCTGAGAGATCCTTGGTAAGGAATAATCATCTAGAAAGAAATATATTGATTTCCCTTTCATCCATGGAATTGTTTCATGTAATATGTGGCAAATATTTTTGATAAAATCACGGATCCGAATATCCTCATGGAGCAGCTTCGCATAATCCTTTTCGGCGTACCATCGGGAATCCCAATCCTGAATAATCCCAAGCCGGAACCCTTTGGGATGTACTTTCTGACCCAAATCCTGCCTCCTTACTTCTCGCCAAGCACAACCGTTATATGGCTGGTTCTCTTGCGGATGACCGTTGCACGACCCATGGCCCGCGGCATAAACCTTTTCATGGTCGGACCTTCATCAACAAAGGCCGTCTTGATGAAAAGCCGTTCCACATCCATGCCCTTGGTGTTCTCGGCATTTGCAACCGCGGAACGCACTACCTTGGCCAGCACGGGGGATGCGCTCTTCTTCACGAGCGACAAAACGCTCAATGCCTCCGAAACGTCCTTTCCCCGCACCATATCCATGATGCGCCGGAGTTTTCGCGGGGCAACCCGCACGTACTTCGCTTTTGCATGTGCTTCCATGAACTCTCCCTCGCCTCAGACCCTCTTTGGGATCCAAAAACTAAATGAAGCGCGCTACTTTTTGCCTCTTCTGTCCGACTTGGAGGTATGGCCCTTGTAGGTACGGGTGGGGGAAAATTCTCCCAGCCTGTGCCCAACCATGTTCTCGGAAACGAACACCGGGACGAACTTTCTGCCGTTGTGGACAGCGAAGGTAAATCCGACCATGTCGGGAATGATCGTGCTGCGCCGACTCCACGTGCGAATGACACGTTTGCCGCCGCTGCTGTTCTGTGCTTCGATCTTTTTCATGAGGTGCTCGTCCACGAACGGGCCCTTCTTCAAGCTACGACTCATCTTCGCCTACCTCCGGCCCTTCTTCGTGCGGCGGCGGACGATGTCCTTGCTGCTCGCCTTGTTCTTGTTCCGAGTGCGCTTTTCCGGTTTGCCCCATGGCGAAACCGGGTGCCGGCCGCCCGAAGACTTGCCTTCACCACCACCCAATGGGTGATCTACCGGGTTCATCGCCACGCCTCGGCTCTGGGGACGAACACCCTTCCAGCGATTCCTGCCCGCCTTGCCGATCTTGATCAGCTCGGCCTCGGGATTGCCCACCTGACCGACGGTCGCTCTGCAGTCGAGTGGAACGGTCCGCATCTCGCCAGACGGCAGACGCAGCAGGGCCTTGTCGCCTTCTTTGGACATCAGCTGCACACCCGTTCCAGCCGATCTGGCCATCTTGGCTCCGCCGCCAGGGCGCATCTCGATCGCATGCACGATTGTGCCGGCGGGGATGTTGCGCAACGCAAGGGCGTTTCCAGGTCGAATGTCTGAACTGGAACCGCTTTGCAACATGTCGCCAACGGCGACACCAACCGGGGCCAGAATGTATGCCTTCTCCCCATCGAGGTAATGCAGCAGAGCAATGCGGGCGTTTCGATTCGGGTCGTATTCGATTGAGGCGACCTTGGCAGGGACCCCGTCCTTGACCCTGCGGAAATCGATGATCCGATATCGTCGTTTGTGTCCGCCGCCACGGTGACGAGACGTGATGCGGCCATGGGTGTTGCGCCCAGAAGAGCGCTTCTGTTTGGCAATGAGGGATCGCTCTGGCTTCTTCTTGGAAAGATCGGAGAAGTCAGCGATCGTCTGAAATCGACGCCCAGGAGAGGTCGGTTTGGTTTTTTTCACAGGCATGGTGCCGTCTCCATATCAGCGTCGGCCGCCGGTCCGAGCTCAGGTTGTCTTGCGATAGTCTGGGTGCTCATCTCAAACTCCGAAAAAGTCGATGCCATCTTCGCCCGCCAGAGTCACCATGGCTCGTTTGGTGTCCTTGCGCTTTCCGACCTTCCAGCCGGTGCGTTTGCTCTTACCCGGCCGGTTCAAGGTGTTCACCCTGACTACGTCCACCTCGAAAATCGCCTTGATCGCCTCTTTGATCTCAGTCTTATTGGCGCGCTTGTCCACGACGAAGGTGTAGGTGTTCGTCGCCTCGATCATGTCGTAAGACTTCTCCGAAACGACCGGCTCGATGATGATGTCTCGCGGATTTTTCATCGATCATCGTCTCCATCGCTCTTGGTTTCCTCGCCGCTGTTCGTCTTGTCGGCGCTCTCTTTGACGAAATCTTCGTCAGAGACGTCGAATGAGGAGCCTCCGGCGACAGCGAGGGCATCTTTGGTGAACACCAGCGAATCGGCCCACAACACGTCATATGGGTTGATTTGACCCGGCTGGCTCGTGATGACCTGTCCCAAGTTGGCAAAGGAACGGACCGCGTGTTCATCTCCAGCTTCCAGCACTACCAGAACCTTGCCGGTAAGGCCGATGCCATCCAGTAGGGCCACGGCCTTTTTGGTTTTCGGTTCGTCCCAGCCGTAGCCATCCACGACCGACACGGCACCCTCTGAAGCACGGGTAGACAGGGCGCCCCGCAATGCGAGCCTCTTCATCTTCTTGGGGGTACGTTGGGAATAGTCGCGCGGTTGTGGTCCATGGACGACACCTCCGCCCACCCATTGTGGCGACCGGATGGAACCCTGCCTCGCTCGACCGAGGCCTTTCTGACGCCACGGTTTCCGCCCGCCACCCCTGACCTCTGCCCTGGTCTTGACCTTGGCGGTGCCCGAGCGTTTGGCGGCCAGCTGCGCTGTGATTACCTGGTGCATGACCGGGAGATTTGGCTCGACTCCGAAGATCGAAGGGTCGAGAACGACCTCGCCTTGTTTCGACCCGGTGTCCGAGTAGAGGGGCGCCTTGACCTCAACCATGCTTCACCGCCTCTCTGATCAAAACCAACGATCCCTTCGGACCAGGTACTGCCCCACCCAGGAGCAGCAAGCCGTTCTCGGCGTCCACGTCTACGACTTCGAGGTTCAAGATTGTCGTGCGTTGTCCACCCATCCGACCAGGCAGCTTCTTTCCTTTGAAGACCCTGGCCGGAGTCGCACAGGCGCCAATCGAGCCAGGGGCCCTGTGGACCTTGTGTACCCCGTGGCTGGCGCTCTGTCCGCTGAAGTTGTGGCGCTTCATCACGCCCTGGAAACCTTTGCCCTTGGATACCGCGGACACGTCGGCCTTGCCACCTTTGACAAAGACCTCACCAACGTCGATCGACTGACCGAGTTCGTATTGGGATGGATCTTCCACCCGCAGCTCGACGATATGACGAGCGGGCGCGACTCCGGCTTTTTCGAAGTGGCCCGTCGCAGGTTTGTTCACCAGATTGGCCCTCATCTCTTCGAAAGAGATCTGAACCGCAGAGTATCCGTCGGTTTCGTCGGTCTTGATCTGGGTCACATGACACGGACCGGCCTTGATGACCGTCACGGGGATTGCCCGTGATTGATCGTCAAAGACTTGGGTCATGCCCACCTTCTCGCCCAAGATCGCCTTCACAGCTTGATCTCGACTTCCACGCCTGCAGGAAGATCTAGTCGCATGAGGGAGTCGACCGTCTTGGGGGTGGGCGAGAGAATGTCGATCAAACGCTTGTGGATGCGCATCTCGAAATGCTCGCGGGAGTCCTTGTAGACATGAGGCGACCGAATCACGGTGTAGCGATGAATTTCGGTTGGCAAAGGGACGGGGCCTTTGATGACAGCCTGAGTCCTGATCACCGTTTCAGCGATCTTGCGCGCGGATTCATCCACGACCTCGTGATCGTAGGCCTTCAGTCTTATGCGAATCTTTTGTTCGTCTTTGTCAGCCATGTCTCACTCGTTTCGTTTGAATACCGCTGTCGCTATCCGGTGTCCGCCATCCGAAGAAGGCGAACAATTGTTGCCTTCTATTTGAGGATTTTGGTGACGGTGCCTGCACCGACCGTGCGACCACCCTCACGAATCGCGAACCGGAGGCCCTCATCCATCGCGATCGGCGCACCCAACACCACCGACATATCCGTACTATCACCCGGCATCACCATCTGAGTGCCCTCAGGCAACGAAATCGAACCAGTCACATCCGTCGTCCGGAAATAAAACTGTGGCTGATACCCAGGAAAAAACGGATTATGACGACCACCCTCCTCCTTCGTCAACACATACACCTGCGCATCGAACTCCGTATGAGGAGTAATCGACCCAGGCTTAGCCAACACCTGACCACGCTCCACCTCATCCTTACCAACCCCCCGCAACAAAACACCCACATTATCCCCAGCCCTACCCTCATCCAACAACTTGCGGAACATCTCAATCCCAGTCGCAACAGTGCTACGAGTCTCAGAAATCCCCACAATCTCCACATCCTCATTCACCGTCACCACCCCCTGCTCCACCCGACCAGTCACCACCGTCCCCCGACCAGTAATCGAAAACACATCCTCAATCGACATCAAAAACGGCTTATCCAAATCACGCTCAGGCACCGGAATATACGAATCCACCGCCCCCATCAACTCCATCACCCCATCACCAGCCGCCACATCACCCTCCAACGCCGCCAACGCGCTCACCCGCACCACCGGCACATCATCACCAGGGAACTCATACTCCGTCAACAAATCCCTCACCTCCAACTCCACCAAATCCAACAACTCCTCATCATCCACCTGATCAACCTTATTCAAAGCCACCACAACAAAAGGAACCCCAACCTGGCGAGCCAACAACACATGCTCACGAGTCTGGGGCATCGGACCATCCGCAGCAGACACCACCAAAATCGCCCCATCCACCTGCGCAGCACCCGTAATCATATTCTTGATATAATCCGCATGACCAGGCATATCCACATGCGCATAATGACGAACCTCCGTCACATACTCCACATGCGCAATCGAAATCGTAATCCCCCGCTCCCTCTCCTCAGGAGCCTTATCAATCTCATCAAACGCAGTCCACTCATTCCCAGCCACCCGCTCAGACAACACCCGCGTAATCGCCGCCGTCAACGTCGTCTTCCCATGATCAATATGACCCATCGTCCCCACATTCACATGCGGCAACACACGCTCAAACTTTTCCTTGGCCATAACGGGAACCTTTCTGGGATGTCCTGAACTGTCACTATTGCGAGCTATCGCGGGACCGTCCAGACCCGGTGATAGGCCAACCAAGCCTAGGCCGATCACTCAGCCGGAGGGTTGCACCTGTCCGAGCCTTGATTGTCCGTAGCGGCGGGCAGACTTGAACTGCCGACCTCTCGATTATGAGTCGAGCGCTCTTACCAACTGAGCTACGCCGCCGCTTGTCGCCGCCAAGGCGGCGACTGCGCTCTGGGAGTTCTTTTCGAACCCCCTCCGGGGGGTCGAAAACAACATCCCGCCATTCCTCCCGGAACTACACACACGCCTCTGGGAGTTCTTTTCGAACCCCCACCGGGGGGTCGAAAACAACATCCCGCCGGTCCGCGTCACCGAAGTTTCGTGGGCCAAGCTTGCGAGCCCCCTTCCGGATTCGAACCGGAGACCTCCTCCTTACCATGGAGGCGCTCTACCGACTGAGCTAAGGGGGCGTGCCTTGTGAGTTGCTTGTGCGTCTGTGCCGAGAGAAGGATTCGAACCTCCGTAGGCGTGAGCCGGCAGATTTACAGTCTGCTCCCTTTGGCCGCTCGGGCATCCCGGCAAAACGCCCGTTGCATCTGCCCGGGCGAGCCTGAATCCTAGCCGGTCGGGACCTCGGTGAAAATCTGGTTCGGGCAACATTCCGACCGGACAACCACCTCGCCAAGCTAACCAAGCTTGTCAGCCTGCTTGCCCGCCCGCCAGGCCGCAATCGCGAAGACGGCTGTCAGAACACCGTCGGCGACCGCCGGCAATCCCCGCCAAAGCCAGTCGATAGCGGTGACGAGGCTGAGACCGGCAGCGCCCACCCACATCCATCTCGATGTGTTCAGCAACAACAGCTTGCGAGCAGCCGGTGTAATGGCCGCACCCCCGAGTGCATCCGCCCTCCGTAGGGTCTTGCGGACCCATCGCGACATCACCCACAGGACCCCGGCTATGTACCCGAGGCCGATGCCGAGCCAGCCAGGCTCGACCCAAACGAGCGCCGCCACACCGACCGCGCCAAAACCAGCAATCCCGATTTCAGCTCGGCTGAGTTGTCGACTCGCCCACCTCGCTTCACGGGCAGCGGCTCCAACGCTGAGAAAAGCCGCCCAGCCCAGAGCTGCGACAACAAAGAGGCTCGTCACGATCGTTGCCTCCTCGGTCGTCAAGACCACGCCCCCTCCGGCAGAGGAAACTACGGGCAAGGTTGCCCAGCTCAGCATCGGATCAGCGCCGGAACCGGGTCCGAAGACGAGATCACGGAGTTATGCGAACATCGCCGCCGTGGCAGAAGCGTCTGCGAACGCCCCTTCGAGAATCGACTCGGCCTGGTCGGTGGGGAGCCCGAAGGTTTGGGTGATGTCGGCCAGGAAATTTTGCCTACATTCTTCATCATCGAAATCCCGTACCGCCGCGGCTACCTTGACGAGAGGCAGGATATCTGACGCTTCGACGGGGTCGTGATGATTGGCGATCGCCTCTGCGAGCTGGTCAGGAAACTCCCAGGTCACGCACATCAGGCCGCCAACCTTCTGGTGATCCCAGGCGAACTCCCGATGTTCGATTTCCAAGAGGGGATCGCGGGTTGCCGCTGCCTGCAAAAGCAAATCCCCGTATCCCTCAATTTGGTGGGCCAGGACAGGCAATGCCAGATCTGCCAGCAGAGCCGCAGTGAAATTCTCAGAGCGGCGACTCGGATCGAGAACGTTCGCGTATGCAGCTGCGACTGTCGCTCGCTTCGCTGCGGTGGTCCAAAAATCCTGCGAGTCGAAGCCTGGGATCGGACCCTTCGGAAGCGACTCGTTAACGGCAAGGCAGATGAGAATCGACTCGAGTTGGTTCCGGCCGAGCATCATGACCGCCTGATGCAGGTCGACGATCGGTCGGCGAGGCGCGAAGGAGGCAGAGTTGACGAGTCGCAGCAAGTGGACGGACAGGCCAGGATCATCCTTCAATGTGTCTGCCACATCGTTCAGGTCCGCGTCAGCGCCAGACACCTTCTCGATCGCCGTTGTCACGACCCTCGGGAAGCTGGGCAGTTCATAGCCCTCCAGAATCGCGGCGAGGCCGTCGGCAGCATCCGCTTCCCCCGAACGTTTCGCTCTCTTCAGGATGGCCACGTCACTCGGCCCTTCTTCCCATTTTCGTCGCAAAGATGCTGAGAAGCCCCCCCAGCATGACGTAGCCGAGAATGACCTCGGCCAGCGCCAGAATCTGGGCAGGCAGGGAGGCGGGAAGAGCGTCTCCGTAGCCGAGGGTGGTCAGGGTTACGATCGAAAAGTAGATGGGAGAGATGACAGTTTCATAGTCTCCGTAGTCGATCGCCACGGTCGTATACAGACCGGCGAACACTGCCGCGACCAGCGCTGTCCACATGGCCCATCGGGCAAAGCTTCTCCCGCAATCACTCGTGAGCCACCAAACCCGATAGAGGAACGCATTGAGCCGGCTCCTGGATCGGAACTCGTGGAGGTAGTTCTGGTCAAGGATCATTCGCCTTGCCAAGTAGGCGCCGGCGAAATCCGCATCGTGCAGATCGACGCCAATCCAATCAGCCGATTCAAACCCACTCATATTGCGGAGTTGTGACGATCGAAGGTCCGTGTCCCTGAATGCCGCTCGGTGCACGAGCGCGTTGGTGAGGTCGGCTCCGGTCATTTCGGCCTTCGAGAAATCGCTGCCTGCGAAATCGGCGTCGCGCATTCTGGCGCCGCTCAAGTTGGCGGCCCGAAAGTCAACTGACTTTGCGATGGAATGGGTGAATGACGCACCCCGCAGGTCGGCGTTGAAAAACAGGGCGTCTGTCAGATCCGAGTTCCCGAACACGGCTTCAGATCCCCGGACCTCGCTCAGATCGGCCCCCACCAACCCGCAGTTGAGGAGCTGGGCACCCTCGATGTTCGCTTCGAACAGGGTCGCCTTGGTGAGGTTGGCGCCGATCAGACGAGCACCGCTGAGATCGGCTCTGTTGAGGTCCACCCCAGACAGGTCGCAACCGGACAAATCCTTCCCGGAGAGATCAAGTCCTGCGAGACGAACGCCGGCCAGAGATTGGCCCGGCTCGATGTCGTCGACCTCAACTTTGCCAAACCCCGCAAACGAGTGGCGGGGTGTCTCCTCTGAATTGGTTTCACGAGCGATCACGAGCACATCCCCTGGCGCGGGACTCACCCAAACGGGAGCCCGGTCACCAGTCCAGTCGGCTCCAGAAGCCGCCGGCTAAGCGCTCGGGCCGCTAGTCGCCCCGTTGTCGTCGTCTGAGTTCGTTCAACTCGGGTAAGGCTTCGCGGTCCTTGGCACGGTTCGCGTGTGTCTTGGAATCGATGATGTCATCGAGCGAAGCAACCGGGATTCGAAGGGCACCAGTCTGGGTGAGTGTCGCCCGTTCGAGCAACTGGTCATAGTCAACAGGCTGACCATTCGCGTCGGGGATATCGGCAAGGATGTCGATGCTGCCGCAATCGGTCCGCCAAGTCGACGCCGCGGTTCGATCAAAGAAGTCAGGATGGAGAAGCTGCCGGGACAACTCGGCAGCAGTCTCGTCATCCACTCCTTCGATACGCAGTCGAGGATTGCCCAAAGCGTTCAGGGCCTCGCAAAGCCGCCGATGGTTCTCCTTGGTTTGGCGGGCTACGCAGTCGACATCCCGGGTGGCTCGGTCCGCACCCCACAAAATGGCGGCGCTTCCTCCCACCACGACGTATTCGACACCGTGTGTGTCGAGCGCTGCAAAGATCTCCGTCTCGTCGAGATGGCCGTACTTGTCGAAGGGTTGGGTCACGGGGCCAGTAGGCCGTCGCCTCGAAGTTCTGCTGCGAACTCTCTGAGGTCGTCCGCGGTGCGAAGTTCCCTTCCATCACGGGTACGCGTCACGTCATCACCAGTCGGCCCCTTCTGCCCTTCGAAGCGCTCCCCGAGTTCAGTGAGCGTGGTCGGCAGACCCGTGCGAACTGCTCGCAGCTCTTGGCCGCACGCCGCCAACAGACGCTCCAGTGTGTCAACACCAGGATCAACAATCCCGTTCTCGTACCGGGAGACCGTTGGTTTCGAGCTGCCCGCCCGCTCTGCGAGTTCGGCCATCGTGATTCCGGCCTCTCGGCGGGCTTTTCGTATCAGTTCTGCTGCCACCCTCATGGCAACCAGGTTATCAGATAACACAACCCGTGGCTAGCGACCCACCCAGCCGCCCGGAGCTACTCGACATCGTGATCGCACAATGACACCCGGCCGAAGTCGACCAATTCGAACACCAGCTCACGGCCGAGGGCGCCTCGAGTGGGTCGGCGATGAACAAGCTGGCCGACCGACGGGTTGAGGTCCATCGGAATCCGTTGACCCGCCTGAGAGATCTATGCGTCTAACTCGTAGGTTGTTCAGGGGCCTCGGTAGTACATGTCTTCGAGTCGCTGGATGCGTTCTTCGACCGGCGGGTGGGTGGAAAAGAGCTTTCTCATGGTGCCACCGCGCCGCTGCCGGCCCCGAAGGGCCATGGTCGGATCGGAGATGAAGAGTTGACTGACCGCAGGGTTGACGTCCATCGGAATCCGCTCGCCCGCCTGAGAGATCTTTTGCAGAGCCCTGGCCAGTTGCAGCGGTTGACCAGTGATGGACGCCCCAGAAGCGTCGGCCTGAAACTCCCGGGACCGGGAAATCGCCATCTTGATGACCATGGCCGCGATCGGGGCCAAGATCAGCGCCAACAGACCGCCGATGGCGCCAAGGGGGCTTCCTCGACTGTCGCGACCACCCCCAAACCACAGCGCCATCCTGGCAAAGATCGAAAGGGCCGCCGCCATCATCGCCGCGATGGTGGAAATCAGGATGTCGCGGTTGGCCACGTGAGCGAGTTCGTGGGCGAGCACTCCCTCGAGTTCTTCATCGGTCATGATCTCGAGGATCCCGCTGGTCACTGCCACCGCTGCGTTGGCCGGGTTACGGCCGGTGGCGAAGGCGTTCGGCTGCGGCTGATCGATCAGATGAATGCTGGGCATCGGCATCTCTGCCTTGGCGGCCAAGCGGCGCACGATCGCGTAGACGGTTGGCAGCTCGTGCTCCTCGACAGGCTTGGCTCGACTGGCCTTGAGAGCCATCTTGTGGCTGAAGAAATATGCAAAGAAATTGATGCCGCCGGCCAAAATCAGGCCGACCCAAAGTCCGACGCTCTGGCCCAGCACCCCAATGGCGATCAGCCAAACGAGGGCTCCGAGGAAACCGAGCAGTCCGACGGTCTTGAGGTTGTTGGTCATGATGGAACAGATGGTATATCGGATTACCGCTTATCCGAAGCCGTCGGCTGGCTCTACGCAAGCGCGGTTGCGCCCAGGGTCAAACGAAAATCTCCCAAACGACCGATTGCCGGCTGTACTCGGGGTGCCCAGTGTCGCCATAGCGACCCTACGAACCCTGAGTACAACCCAGGGTTCGCTGATCCGCTCAGCCGTTTTGGTCGCAGATGAAGAAGTAGCCGTTGTCGGTGATTCGGTAGTCATGGTCTCCGCCTGGGCCGCTCACGACCACTTGGTAGCCATCGACGAGGGCTTGGGTGTAGAGGACTCCAGGCTCCGGGCACCCCAGCGACCCGTCGCTCCATACTACGGTCCTGGCAACCGCAACCTGGAAGGCCGCTTCGTCGGATGTCGAGCCGGCGTCTTCGAGCACCATGGCAATGATGGAGTCTGGCACCTCACCGCTCGCCTCCTCGTCGAGGGGCTGGGCGGCAGGATCGAAACGACCCGGGACCGTGTTGGGTGGTGTGGAGCCCGCCGGCAAATCGGCATCGGCCTGCTCGATCCCGGCCTGAGGAGGCGAAGTCGTGACCGGAGTTTCACTGGGCCCGTCGTCGGGGAATGACTCGTCGGCACCCCCACAAGCCGCGGATACAAGCACGAGCAGCAACACGATCGAGACGATCCTTCGCATCACTGCACCTCACCTTCTGGCCCTGGTCAACGCGCCTTGCCAGACGCTACTCATTCATGTGACGACCACAACGCCCCAACCGGTTCCCGGATGCCAGGCTCCGGCGCTCAAACTCTGGCAATCAGCACTCGAAAATCACCTAGACCTCGGGGATGGAGGAGGGTCTCGCCGGCCGTCCGGAGAGATCGGACCTCGAGCTGGGTCATTGCCTCGCCGTCGCGGGCCGCCGCCAACTCGTCCACCCGCATCCGATCGAGACGTCCCCTGATACCAAGGCCCTCGAGAAACTCGTCCTGGCGTACCAACTCGGTTTGGGCGCCGGCTTCGGTGAGCGCATCGATGAGGGCGGAGAAGTTGACGTCTGCGGTCAGGTCGGTTTCGCCTGGCGCCTCGAGAGGGTGGGGACCGAGGTGATGACCCTGGTAGGTGCGCACAGTGCCTTCGCCTCGCCGGTTGGCGAGACCCTCGGCAGTATTTCCGTAGTCAACCAGCACCAACGCCCCACCGTCGAGCTTCCCGAGCGCCGCCAGCACCAGCGCCTGGGCCTCCAGCTGAACCTCCACGATCCCCCCATCTTGGACCGGCCCTGCCCACCTACCGAGCCATTCTTCGACCTCGAGCCGTACCGGCGCATCCACCCACACCAGATCGACTCCATCCGAGCCGACCCACCGTTCACGCCAATCGTTGCCCTGCCGCACGGCCAGGGCCATCGGCACGTTGTCCACGAGCTCGTTGGCGATCATCACACCGCTGAACGGCGCGACCTCATCGAGGGAGCCGGCCACAGTGGCGGTCGGAACGGTCACGCCGAGCTTGCTCCGCGCCGCCGGGGACAGGTCGATGGCGATCAGCGGATCAGGGTCGAAAGTGAGCGTGGACGCCAGAGGAGCCAGCAGCGACCCAGATCCGGCGCCCAGTTCCGCGACTGCAAATCGGTCTGAACCCAACCGGCCCCGCTCCTCTTCGACAAACCGGGCGATCGTCTCGCCGAACATCGGGCTGACCTCCGGGCTGGTCAGGAAGTCTCCATCCTTGACCGATCGGATTTGTCCGGTGGCGAAATAGCCGTGTCCAGGCGAGTACAGGGCCCGCTGCATGTACTCCTCGAAGGGGATCGGATCGTCCCGAAGCTCGCCAACCAGGAGGCCGCGCAGGCTCACTGGTCGGAGTCTGCCGGCGTCAACATGAGCACAGCCAGAGGCGGAAGATTCAGCACAAGTGACTGCTCGAACCCGTGCCCGCCTTTGGCTTCGGTCGATTGTCCGCCCAGGTTGCCGACGCCCGATCCTCCGTAGGACTCGGCATCGGTATTGACGAGTTCCTGCCACTGACCGGCGACCGGGACGCCAACCCGGTAGCCCTCCCTTGGCACCGGCGTCGCATTGATCACGACCAGTACCGGCTGTTGGCCCTCATCGCCACGCAGGAAGGCGTAGACACTGTTGGCTCGATCATCGCCAATCACCCACCGGAACCTGTCGCCCTGAAGTGCGGGGGTGGCCGCGTAACAGCCCCCGAGATCTCCGACAAGCCGCAACATCCCGGCGTGCTCGGCTTGATCCAAGAGGTCCCAGTCAAGCGAACCATCGTGATCCCACTCTGCGGACTGGGCGAACTCGCCGCCCATGAAGACCAGCTTGAAACCAGGCAGGCCGTACATGTAGGCGAACAACAGGCGCAGGTTGGCGAACTGTTGCCACCGGTCTCCCGGCATCTTGTTGACCAG
>CALCCX010000408.1 GCA_937900165.1 uncultured Acidimicrobiia bacterium
ACGCAGTGGCGTGAACCGCCTCAGCCCAGAACTCGACGGCGAAATTTCCGCCGACCGGTGGCAGTCATACTTGGCGTGGACACTCCGATCCGGGCTCATGCCCTCAACGTGCGATCCATCAACCGTGCCAGCTGGTTGTGGCGGTGGGTTCGCGAAATCTCCCTTGGGGCTGAGTTTCCGCGCTCTGGGGTGCGCGACCTATGGTGCTGGTTCGACTTCCTCCTGTGTCTTGAAGGTGCGTTCTCGTCCATTTTTTGTCACTGTCGACGGCGAATATGGGCGGGCAGTAAGCATGACTCCCCGATGACGAGACGATTGGTGGCGCGATGACGATTACCGAACAGGGCCGTTCCATGCGGGTGCCCCCGCATGATGCCAATGCCGAGGAGTCGGTTTTGGGGGCGATCCTGCTGTCGTCTGACGTGGCCGATCTCGTGTTCGAGAAACTCGGCGCGGATGATTTCTACGTCCCTGCCCACCAGGCGATCTTCGAGGCCATCGACCGGCTCTTCAACAACAATCAGCCCATCGACGCGGTCACGGTGGCCGACATTCTCAGACGCAATGAGGAACTCGACAAGGTGGGGGGCGTGGCCGGCCTCACCCGGTTGCTGGACGCGGTGCCCACCGCCGCCAACGCGGGTTATTACACGTCGGTCGTCGAGGAGCATGCCCTGCGGCGGCGGATGATGAGGGCCGGCTCGGCCATCAACGAGATCGCCCTCTCGTTGGAAACCGAGATTTCCGAAGTTCTCGACACGGCCGAATCCACCGTGCTCCAGGTGGCAGAGCGCAGAATGGGGAACGAGCTCACCATCCTTGGCACCGATTTTCAGAAGGCGCTCGAGGATATCGAAGCCATGGAGGCTCGTGAATCCGACCTGACCGGTGTCTCTACGGGCCTCATCGACCTCGACAAAAAGCTGTCAGGTCTCAACAAGTCCAACCTCATAGTCGTGGCCGGAAGGCCATCGATGGGCAAGTCGGCCTTGGCAGTCGGCTTCGCCTCTCACGTGGCCCTGCACCATGGGCCTACCGCGATTTTCAGCTTGGAGATGAGCCGCCAAGAGATCGTGTCTCGCCTACTTTGTTCGATCGGGAGCATCGATTCGATGAAGCTGCGGACCGGTCAGCTCGGCTCGCATTGGCCCAAGGCGGTTGAGGCGGCCGCCAAGCTCTACAAGGCACCAATCTACGTTGACGATGCAGCGCAGGTGACCGTGACGGACATTCGGGCCAAATGTCGGAGGTTGAAGCGCCAGCACGGCCTCGAGTTGGTGATGGTGGACTACCTCCAACTCATGCAGGGCAACAACCGTGAGAATCGCCAACAGGAGATCGCCGAGATCAGTCGCTCACTCAAGAATCTGGCCAGAGAACTAGATGTCCCGGTTATCGCGGTGAGTCAGCTCAACCGTGGTCTCGAGGCCCGCCAGGACAAGCGGCCCCAGCTCGGCGACCTGCGCGAATCCGGAGCCATCGAGCAGGATGCGGACGTCGTGATGTTCATCTACCGGGACGAGTACTACAACGACAGTTCTGATGAGCGGGGTCAGGCCGACATCATTGTCGCCAAACACCGGGCAGGAGCCACCGGCACGGTCAAGGTGGGTTTTGCTGCCGAGTTCACCAAATTCACCAACCTCGCACCCGGAAGCGCTCGCCCGCCGATGTAGGAGGGCTCGCCGGTCAACCGCCCACTTTCGCGCTGGCCGCCTTCCGGTCGGTTTCTGCCTGTTCACGTACCCAGCAACCGTCCAAATGGTCATTGACCAGGCCCATCGCCTGCATGAACGCGTATACGGTCGTGGGCCCGACGAATTTCCACCCCCGCTTCTTGAGGTCCTTCGAAACGGCCGTCGACGTTTCGGTCACCGAGGCGATTTCGGTTGGAGGGGGCCCAAAGGTGGCGCGCGGCCAGAAATAGGAGGCAACCGACCCGAATTCCTCGGTCATCTCCAGCGCCCGCCCTCCGTTGTTGATGGTGGCGCGGATCTTTCCTTGGTGGCGCACGATTCCTGCGTCCCCAAGAAGTCGTTCGACATCTGACTCGTCGAACATGGCTACCTGAGTCGGGTCGAACCCAGAAAACGCGGCCCGGAAATTCTCGCGCTTACGGAGGATGGTCAGCCACGAGAGACCGGATTGAAAGCCCTCCAGACACAGCTTTTCGAACAGCCTGTGATCGTCGGTGACTCCAAAACCCCATTCGGTGTCGTGATAGGCGATGTAATCGTCAGACGATGCCCCCCACCAGCACCGCGCCAGACCATCGTCACCAATCACCAATTCCATGTCGAGTCTCCTGTTTCGGTGTGGGTCGCAACGCTACCCGAGCAGCTTGATCGATCAGGTGAGCCGGCGGGGAGTGGTCCTCGGTCGGGGTGGGCGGGCGGCCTCTGGCGGTAGGTACTCGGTCGCCCAGATGGCCATCGCGTTGAGCACAGGGCCGAGGTCTTGGCCGGCCCTGGTGAGCTCGTATACAACCTTGGGAGGAACGCCTCCATGGGCGGTCCTGGTGACAACGCCATAGGCAGCTAGCTTGCGGAGGCGAGAAGTCAACGTTTTTGGGCTGATTCCGACCAGGCCTGACTGGAGCTCGCCGAATCGCTTGGGACCTTCGAGTAGCTCTCGGATGATCAGGGTGGCCCACGGTCCGTCGAGTGCACCGAGGAACCGGGCGATGGAGCATGACTCCTCGTCTTCGCATTCTCCGATTGCCGGGATTCCCGCCTCTGTTCCCATTTTGGAGATCACCGTCTGCCCATTTCGGTCCGCCTTCATACTTCCCTTGAGGAAACTACTTCCCGTCGGGAAGAGTAGTGCAGAAAGGAACCTAGAAACAGGAGTCTGGTTGTGAGAATCGTCGTACACGGCGCCACTGGAGCCCAAGGATCACCAATCGTTGTTGCCCTGGCCAAGGCCGGCCATGAGGTCGCGGCTCTGAGTCGCCACCCACAGGCCGTTCTGGAGGGAGCCACCCCGGTGGCCGCCACTCTGGATGACCAGTCGTCATTGGCTGATGCGTACGAGGGGGCAGATGTGGTGTTTGTTCATCTCCCGATGCCCGCCGATCCCGATGCTCCTGGCCGGTGGGCCGGAGCGGTGATCGGGGCGGTCGCGGCAGCCGGAGTTGGCAGGGTCGTGCTGTCGTCTTCAGGAGCGTCGTTGGAAGAGTCCGGTCCCGATCCCATGTTGGTGGCCCGGCTCAGCGGCATGCGGCGATTTCACGAGGGCCTGACCGAGGTTGCAGATTCGGTGGTCGTGCTGGCTCCTCGTCTGTTCCTGGAGAACCTTTTGTTGCCGTTCGTATCTGGCCCCCTGCTGGCCGAAGGAGTGCTTGCCTATCCGCTGGCGGCCGACAAGCCGATCTCGTGGACCAGCCACCTCGACGTTGCCGAAGCCGTGGTGGTCGCAGTCGACTCCGATATCCCGGCCGGAGTCTACGACATCGGCCCGGCCGGTCCGCTGACGCGTGCCCCTCGGCCCCCATTGCACGCGACCAAAGCGTTTGTCCATTAGCACTTCTGCATAACAGTTGGCGCAGCCGTCACTCACCTTCGCGCAACCAATCCACGGATTAAAAGTATGATCGCACCACGCTATTTTCGTATTTTCCATAATTAACTATCCGACCTTTTCGTAAATTGTCTTAAAAATATCATCTTTGCATGGATAATGATGTATATCATCTGGTTCTGCAATAATCCAGTCCCCATCCTCAAGATACACCCTTTGATTGTATATTGTTATAACATATGCCTTAGCGTGTGATTTTCCATCTGCATCTTTTATCATAGAATAAAACACACCTGGAACTCGTGGTCTGTCATAAAAAAACTGATTAGCTTCAACATAAGTAACTTTTCTTCTATACTGCGCCATTTCAACTCCTATATCAATAAATACCTCACAAGAATTGCGAATACAATCAAATGCAATGACTGATCGACCATTATAAATTTCGCGGGCCAACTTGAGTCTTTGCAAAATGTAATGCTATCTATTAAATAATGTGTTCCTCCTACCATCAGACTAAACATTATACCAGTGATTCCATAATAAACAGCGCCCCACAAGAGAATGGGATTGTATACACGACCACATGTATTAGCCCAACGAGCCATTTTCTCTTTTGTTGCGGGCCATCCAATCAGTCTGCAACACAAAATCGCCCAGCATGTGAAGTGCAATAATATCAATTGTCATGTTCGTATTATATCCCAAAATATAATTTAATTATTTTTAATCCTCCTTATAGATCGGAAGAGCACACGTCTGAACTCCAGTCACACTGATATATCTCGTATGCCGTCTTCTGCTTGAAAAAAAAAAAAAAACAAAAAAATAAATGAAGAGAATAAGCAACAGC
>CALCCX010000409.1 GCA_937900165.1 uncultured Acidimicrobiia bacterium
ACGTCTAGCGAAGAAGATGTTGTGCAAGTGAGGGAGGTGAGGTGAGGTGGAACAGAGTGAGGGTGTAGAGAAAGCAGAGAAAAGATGGGGTGGGGGTGGGGGGGGGGGTGTGGGGTGGGGGGGGGTGGGGGTGTTGTTGTTTTTTTTTTAATGATACGGCGACCACCGAGATCTACACTCTTTCCCTACACGACGCTCTTCCGATCTGTATCGGGTACCGGCCATGGCGTCGCCTGCGCGACGAGGGGGTGGAATCCCGTGACGATGTGGCCGCGCTGCACCATCCCACGGCGATGCTCGGTAAGGACGGAGTCGACCTATCGAAGTGGCTGGGTCTGGCCGCTGACGCTCCTGCCGGGGAGGCCGTGGCCGATCTGAACCCTCGGGCGAAAAGGCAGGTCCGATTGTTGGAGGAGGCCGGGGTATTCACCGCGGGCGATGTGCTGGAGGCGATCGATCGCCGGACGGCCGCATTCGACGGTGCCGGCTTCCTCCCGGAGGCGATTCTCAACGCCAAGGCGGTGACCGGTCCAGAGCCGGTGTATGTGCGCCCCGACGTGACCGATCTGACGCTGCCGCGGGCCGACATCGAACTGGACATCGACATGGAAAACGTAGAGGAAGGCGTCTACCTGTGGGGCGTGTGGGTGACCGATCGAGCGGGCAGCGGCCTGGTTGAGGAGGGCTACGTCCCGTTCGTCACCTGGAACCCGCTCGACGATCAGACCGAGATGGCGGTGTTCATGGAGTTCTGGACCTGGCTGCGAGCCATCACCGCCCGGGCCGAGGAGGCCGGCGTGTCATTGCGTTCGTACTGCTGGCACGAGTCCGCCGAGAACACCCAACTCCGACGCATCGCCGAACGTGACCCCGACCTGCTCCCAGAGGTGGAGGCCTTCATCGCCTCCGGTGCCTGGGTAGATCTGGAGAAGGAGTTCAAACAACGCTGGATCACGGGCGGCTCAACGAGCCTCAAGGCGATCGCCCCACTCGCCGACTTCGACTGGGACGTAGACGACCCGGGCGGTGGAATGTCGATGGTCCGCTACCTCGAAGCGGTCACGGGAGACGTGGCGGCCCAAGAGTGGCTACTGACCTACAACGAGGGCGACGTCGAAGCGACGAAAGCGATCCGGGAGGGGCTTGGTGCCGGAGGCTTCGACTCCCTCCCGGTCTGAACTGGGTGGGTCGTTGTTCGTGCGATCTCCCCCGCTGCTGCCCGGGGTCTGTCCGTGTTTGATCCCAGCGGGAATGGACCACATGCCTCGGCGCTCACCAGCCTTCGGCGCCGAGGAGGGCCATGAGGTTGCGTTTGGGTTTGTGGTTGGTCCTGACTTCGGTGATGACGTCGAGGAATTCGTCGGCCCGGTCGCTGCGTTGCAGGCAATCGGCGATGGTGCGCATGACGTCGACCGCTTCGGCGTAGGCCTGTTTGTTCTTGCCGGCGATGATCGGGTCGAGCTGGGAAACCAGGACGGGCGCCGCCTTGTCTGGGTGGGTGATCGTCGTTTGGTTGGCGAGGGTGCGCCATAGGTGGGCGGGGCAGGCGCCCTGTTCGGCAGCCTCCCAGGCGGCGTCGTGGTCTCCTTCGGCGAGCATGGCCGTGACGAGTGGGCCGTAGCCGCCCGAACGCGGATCGTCGTTGGCATCGAGGTGGCTTCGGAAGATGTCGAGGGCGGATGGGCGAGTCTCGGCCCACTGCCCGGCACCTAGGTTGGGGAGCCGGCCGTAGGTGGCAGCGGACGGTGTGTGGACGAATTCTGCCCAGGCGAGATCCCAGGCGCCTTGGGGGTTGCCTTGTTGGAAGAGCAGCTCGACTCCGAGGTCGACGACCCGTCGATCCCAACGGTCGGGGTGGTCTTGCAGACCGCGTCGAATCCAGGCCATGGCGTCTTCGAGCCGATCGGCATCTCGCAGAGCCTCGGCGATCTGCACGTAGTGGTATGGATAGGTGAGGTCGGTGGCCAGGGCGTCGACCAGTGCATCGACGTCGCCTTCCTGATGGGCGATCGACTGGAGGAGGTAGCGGAGGGTGAATGCGTTGTCGGTGTTGCCGCCTAGGCCGGCCTTCGTGATCCGCTCCCTCAGCCTGGCGTACCCGTCGCCGGCCAGCAGGTCTCCGTGGGTTTCGGCCATGTCGAGGAACACCTCCCAGTCCGAGGAGAGTGCCCAGTCCAGAAGCCGGTTGGCCAGGTCGGCTCCACCCAGACCTGCCTGCTCACAGGCTGTGATGTGCAGGTCAATGAGCCGTTCGCGCAGCGAGCCGAAATAGCCGGACGAGTCGTCGATCTGGTCGAGGGCCCGTTCCCAGGCCGCCAGCCCGTACTCCACCGCGTCGACCGCGTCGAGGGTGCGCATGCCGCTTATGGCCGATTCGAGAATATCGATGGCCCGCCCGGCGCCCACTGTGAAGTCGTACGCTTCGCGATAGGGAACGAAGTCGCCGGTGTCGAAGGACACGTCGATCGTCGAACGTACGACGGAGAGGTCGGTCGCACCGTCTGCCGCCGAGGCATCGACGACGAGGCGGCGGGCAAGGTATTCGTCGCGGGCGGCCGCTTCCAACACGAGGTCGACCAACTCGGCGCGCTCCAGCGTCTCAAGGTGGTCACGAAGGTGGATCTCGGGGGTGTCTGCTTGCACGTGTCGGCCCGCGACGAGCGCGACTGCGACGCTGTGTTTGCAGAACGTGTCGCCGATCGGGCAGGTACATGTGTGTCTGACCCCGTCGGTGGTCCTGGTCAGTTCCACCCGGTAGGGCGCCCCGCCGGCCACCGTGGCGACGACGTGGGTGTCGTCCGCCTCGATGAGGGTCACCCGCCCCTCCTCGGCGTAGGCGACACCCCGGCCATACGACGGACCGGCGGTGAGCTGACGGATCTGAGGGAGCGAGATCTGCACGATCCGATCATGCCAGACCGGGGCTGGCGGTGGGGACCGAGAGCCGGGATCGTCAGGTGGCGAGAACGCCGGCGGTGTCGAGGGTCAACGGCCGAAGCCGGTTTCGGTGAGCACCTCATCTACTCGTTCGGCCCAATCGCTGGTCGCGCCGGTAGGTTCGAAGAGTGGGAGTCGGGGCTTGGTGAGGGCGCGGGCATCCAGCGCGGCGGCGAGGGCGTCGCGGATCACGGCAGCCTCGGTGGTGCCCTCGGCTTGGGCGACCTGGCTGAGGCGGAGCTTCAGGTCGGCGGGGAGGTTGACGGTCGTTCGTCGCATGCGCTTCATGTTGCCATGTCCTCGCTGTGAGGTCGCTGGGTCGGAGTCGCAAGGCCCAATTGCTGGGTCGTATACAGAGCATATGCGGAACAATTGTTCCATTTATGAGCGCAAGGAAGGCAGATTTTCCATTTCTGTCGCTGTGAGTACGAGAGGCCAGAAGGGTCCTCTTGGCGAGAGTGCGTGCAGGGCCTCATGTGGACCGTCAGCTTCGGGGTTGTCCGACCCAGATGCGCGCCAGCTTGATCTTCTCCAGATGGGCATCGGTTGCTTCTAGGCGTTGAAGCAGTGTGTCCCTCTCGACGATGCCGTGGACGAGGAGAGAGCGGCAGAACTCGTAATCCTTCGGCCGGCCGGCGAGCGCCTTGGACACCCAGAGATCGTGCGCCTCCAGACACCAAGCCACAACCCCATTGGTTGCCGGCGTTTCGTACCGGATCAGGCGCCTGTCCCAATCATTGGGCAGAATTGCTGTCACCCTGGAGACGCCTTGCGCGTAGTAGCCGAATGTCTCGTGGAACATTGAAGCCTCTCCGATGGCACCGTCGATGAGGTCTGCTTTCGAGTCGTCGACGTCGTCGAGCGCTGCGACGTCGACCTCCACAGATCGAGGGCTTCAGGCGGAGGTTCTCGGTCAAGCGACGCATGGATTGCCTGGCTTCCGATGACCAAGCCTAATGGGGGTCGTCCGGTCGTCTTGAGTAGGGAAGGCTGGTGCCGAGCTGCTGGCCGGTGAGCACTGTCTTAGCCGGGAACCCTTTGTTGGGATTCCTAGATCCAGATCGTGCCCTGGTTGGTTGGTTCGGGCTGCCCGTTAAGCGCTCATGGGGTGTCGTGCCGTTGAGCACTGATCCATTAGGTCGCCGCTGGGAAGCCCGCTGGCTCAACGAAACGATCCTCGATGTGAAGGAGAAGCAGGATGACAGTGTTTGTGGGTGATGATTGGGCTGAGGCCCATCATGACGTCCATTTGATGAACGAGGCCGGCGAGCGGCTCGCCGCGAAGCGGATCCCTGAGGGCCTTGAGGGCATCGCTGCGTTGCATGCGTTGATCGCGCAACACGCGACCGATCCTGGTGATGTCGTGATCGGGATCGAGACTGAACGGGGTATGTGGGTCCAAGCGTTGATAGCGGCGGGTTATCAGGTGTATGCGATCAACCCGTTATCGGTGTCGCGTTACCGGGATCGGCACAGCCTCGCTGGCGCTAAGTCCGATCCCGGCGATGCCAAGGTCCTCTCTGATCTGGTGCGCACGGATCGGCACAACCATCGCCCGGTTGCCGGTGACAGTGACGCTGTTGACGGGTTGAAGGTCCTGGCTCGAGGGCATCAGAACCTGATCTGGGACCGGACACGGCACACCAACCGGCTCCGGAGCGATCTCCGAGAGTTCTTCCCCGCAGCGTTGGCTGCGTTTGAAGACCTCGGCCACTCTGACGCGGTCGCGGTGTTGGCAAAAGCCTCGAACCCGGCCGATGCTGCACGCCTGTCGATGAGCCAGATTCGTTCAGCGCTCAAAGCCGGCGGCCGGCAACGCAACCTCGACACCCGAGCCACCGAACTCCAAGCAACGCTACGAATGCCTCAACTGGCTGCGCCCGCGGCGGTGACCGCAGCGTTCGCTGCCACGACACGCGCTCTGGTCGAGGTCATCGCTGGGCTCAACACCCAGATCGCAGCCCTCGAGTCCGAGCTCGCTGACCATTTTGAGCAACACCCGGACGCCGACATCTACCTCTCCCTGCCAGGACTCGGTGGGATCCTCGGCGCCCGGGTGCTCGCAGAGTTTGGGGACGACCCCGAACGCTACGACTCAGCTAAGTCTCGCCGAAACTATGCCGGCACGTCACCACGCACCATCGCGTCCGGCACCAAACGGGTAGTGCTCGCCCGCTATGTCCGGAACCGGCGCCTCTATGACGCCATCGATCACTTGGCGTTCCGCAGCCTCCAGAACAGTCCCGGATGCCGAGACTTCTACGACCAACGAAAAGCAGCAGGCGATCTCAAAAGCCGGCGAGCTCTCGGAGCGATACAAGACGTTGCTCGCCGCGGCAGACGACCTCGACGAGCAATTCGATGCACGGTGGATCACCCTTCCGAACATGACCGATCCCACCGCTGCAGATGGCCTCGAGGAAGAAGACGCAGTCGAAGTCAGCCGTCACGGAGTACCGACCGAATTCGACTTCGATCCGAAGGACCATGTCGACCTCGGCTCAGAACTTGGAGTTATCGACATCGAGCGTGCCGTCAAGGTCTC
>CALCCX010000410.1 GCA_937900165.1 uncultured Acidimicrobiia bacterium
TTCCGATCTGACCACCGTCCCCCAAGGTTTCCGGGAGTTGCGGTCGGCGCCACAAGAACACTCCGTTATTTGGGTCGGGAGGATGCCGTGGTTCAGGCGTCCTGCGGATCGACTTTGCGTTTGGAGACGATCAAAAGACCGGCCCCGGCGGCTACCAGGAAGGCCCCGCCCAGAATCAAACCGGCGTTGTCCAACCCGGTCCTTGGCAGTTCGTCCTGACTGACCTGAGCTCCGAGAACCGATACGTCTGTGGTCGAACCACCCTGTGATGATGCATCGCCGGTCGTTTCGGTTGGGGGGTGCGTGTGGGTGGTTGTAGTCGCAAGCGTGGTCGCCACAACCGATGACGGTGGCGTCGTTTCGCAGTTCTCGAGGACGAGCGTCTCGTCGAGCAAGTCTCCTGAGGAGTCGTCTGTCACCTGGACGGTGTTGGTTCCTTCTACGCCCAGGGTTGAAACGGTGATGCTTCCGTCTGCGTCGATTGTGTATGCGATGTCTGTGCCGTTGATGGTCACTGTGCCGGTGGCTCCCGGGTCTCCGCTGACCGTAACGTCGATTGGGTAGCTGGGCGCGTTTCCGGTGACCTCACAGACCGCCACGACGGTTGCCGAATCGCCGGCCGGCGGGGGAGGAGGAGTGGTCGGCTGCGTGGTAGTTGGTGGAACAGTGGTGGTCGTTGGTTGAATCGTGGTTGTCGTGGTTGGAGGCTGGGTAGTGGTTGTGGTCGTCGCCGGTGCGGTCGTCGTGGTTGCCGGAACCGTCGTTGTCGTGGTGTTGGTGCAGTCTTCGAGGTCGAAGGTTGTGTCGAGTAGGACGCCGCCGACATCGTCGGTCACCACGACGGTGTTGGTTCCTTCTACGCCCAGGGTTGAAACGGTGATGCTTCCGTCTGCGTCGATTGTGTATGCGATGTCTGTGCCGTTGATGGTCACTGTGCCGGTGGCTCCCGGGTCTCCGGTGACGGTGACCTCAATTGGGTAGCTGGACACGGTCCCGGTGACCTCGCAAACTGCGGTGGCGACGGCGCTTTGACCGGTCGGCTGGGTGGTGGTCGTCGTTGGGCTTGTGGTGGTAGTCGTGTTGGCCCCGGTGCTGGTGGTTCCGTCCTTGCAGATCGGTACGAAGAACTCGGCCGTCTGAGCAGTCGCGCCGATGCCGGCGCCATTCTCGAACCCCTGTTCGGTGGTCACGATGACAATCGCATTGAACTCTTCATCGGCCCTTGGCACCCGATAGCGGCCGTCGAAGGAGTAACCGTTGCCCGAGTTGAACTCGCCCCGGCCGATCTCGGTCGTGGTCCCGTTGTCGAACTGGATCTGCACGCTCACCGAATCGTCTGGAGTGTCGAGGCCTCCACCGGAGCTGGCTGTCCAGGGGATCCAAGTGCGGTTCAAACCACAGGAGTAGCCGGCCGAAATCGCGGGTTGGTCATCGGAGGCTGCGGATGCTGGAGTGGTGGTCAGAAACGCGACCATCAAGACTGCCAGCCCTAGGGCAGTCAGCATTCCTGCGAACCGACGCGCTCTGGCTAACGCCGCAATGTTAGACCTACCGATGTTCATGTTTCTCCCAGCATCGTTCTAGCAGGGTCGGTCTCGCCACTAACTCCCCGAGCTTGCTTTGGCGACCGTAATAGCGCACGCTCGGATCGAAGTTTCCCAATTCCTGGCTCTCCACCCAACAGATTGCCAGCGAAGGCCCCTGTCGATTACGCAAGCGTACGGTTTTCGTCGCAATAATGCATCTCAATCAAAATTCACGTCGACTGACTAGTTACCGGAGCAGGTTTATCTGGGCTGTTGTTGCTGGAATTTGTTGTTGGTCGAGTCTGGGCAAACGAAGCAGGACGATTTAGCGCGGGCTGGGGGCCCTTACAACGCCTATCCGTTGGCGGCCGTTGGCCCAAGATAGTTGGCGTCAAATACCGTTCGTTTCCTGACGTCCAGGATCCAGGCGGACCCTTTCTCGTGAGGGATTGCCCGTCTTGTCCCGAGAAGGCTACGGAGCAACCCGGCCACAATCGGGCCATGGGTGCACAGCAACGTGGTTCCCCGTCTCGCATTCACGACCATGTCTTGGGCGAGCTCGACGGGCGTGTCTTCCCACAGGTCCTGGTCAGCCACCACCTCCATGCCGCGCGCTGATGCAAGGTCAGCGACTGTCTCAATGCACCGAGCAGCGGGAGAGCTTGCCACCCGGTCGATGTCGAAATGAGCGAGCGCGATCGACAGGTCGTAAGCCTGACGATGCCCCTTCGCGGTCAAAGGGCGAAGGGCATCGTCGTCTCCGCTCCAGCGGTGGCGATCGCCGGCGTGGGCATGGCGAACCAGAAGAATTCTGCGGGGTGGAGCTGTCCACTTCTTGGACAGCTCCGTGATGAACCGCTTGTCGGCCTTGTACGTGAGTCGTTTGGGCGCCTTGGCGACAGGCACCCATTTGACCTCGTCGATTTCGTGGTTCGGAGAGAACGAGCCGGCGATCGAGGTCATTGCCCAAAATGCGACCTTCTTGCGTTTTCCGCTGGGTTTCGTGTAGACGACCTGGGGGAGTTTGCGCCCCACTCTGGCAATGATTCCGGTTTCTTCTCCGACCTCTCTTATAGCGCACTGTAAGAGTGATTCGCCGGGATCGAGACGTCCTTTCGGAAACGCCCAGTCATCGTATTTGGGTCGGTGTACGAGCAGAATTTCTGTTCCGCTTGCACCGCTGCGGTACAGAAGGCCTCCTGCCGCCAGTTCGGGGCGGAGTTGAACGTCGTTTGTCACCGGCTGCGCATCACTTGGGTGCCAGATGCTGATCAACGAAGGCATGAGCCTCATCGACGGTGTCGACCATTGTCACCAGATCGTCCCTGGTATCCAACTCCGAAATCAAGTACTCGACGACCTTGCGCCACGAACGTCCGACTGTCACGACCGGGCGCTCTGGAGCTCCGTTCAGACCTGCGATGTATGCGTCGTTCCAGTAGACAGCGAGTTCGGTGAGCGTGCCGATGCTGCCTGGCAGTGCGATCGCAGCACTGGAACGCTGCACGAGCTCGTGGATGCGCTCGGTCAAGGTGGCGGTTGGGATTTCCTCGCTGAGCGACGAGTTTCCGCCGGGTCTGGATGGAAAGAGCGCCGGTACCGTGACCCCGGCGACCGTGCCACCGGCGCGGGCGGCGCCAATCGACACTGCCTCCATCAGGCCCGCGTATCCACCGTTGATCACTCCGTGTCCGCTCCTGGCGAGCATCTCGCCGAGTCGCACTGCGTCTTCGAAGTCAGGCTGTCCAGGCTGAGAGGTGGAGGATCCAAAAACGGCGACTGTGTTGCTGGACATGCGCCGAATCGTACATCAGCCATAGGGGCAGGGGACGCTTGGCGAACCCAGGGTACAACTCTGGGTTACCAGCGTCGCCATGGCGACCCAGAGAACCCCAAGTTCGGCCGATGCGATCTCCGCTGGCCATTGACCTAGGCCCTCTCATGCCGCAGACGGCTCGTATAGGATCCGCGGCAAGGAGGTGGGATGTTCGATGTTGCCTCCGCCGCAGTCGCGGCGGCCGTCGCAGATGGTGCGGCCTACTCGGATGCCAGAGTTGTGGTGCGTTGCAACCAGGGGGTGACCTGCCAAAACCAGGTGATCGATTCGTTGTCGCAGGACGAGTCTGCCGGGATCGGGGTCCGGGCGTTGGTGGGTTCATCTTGGGGTTTCGCAGCGGTCGCGGATCTGAGCGAGTCTGCGGCCGCTATTGCCGGACGAAGGGCTACTGCAACAGCCAGAGCGTCTGCGAAGGTTCCTGGCGCCGAAATGGATCTGGCGGACGTCCCGCCGGTTGTCGCGGAATACGAGACGCCATACCTCGAAGACCCGTTTGCCGTTTCGCTTTCAGAAAAGTCCGACCTGCTGGTTCGGGTCACCGCGACCATGCAGGGGGTTGACGGGGTCGCGATTGCGAATGCCTCTCTTTCCTTCTGGGATACCGAAAAGTGGTTCGTCTCATCTCAAGGCCATCGCATTTTCCAGCATCTCGTCGAGTCCGGCGGCGAGATATCTTCGACTGCAATCGGAGACAATGAGACCCAGGTGCGCACCTTTCCGCAATCGTTCGGTCAATTCAAGACCGGCGGTTACGAGGTCATTCGATCGTTCGATTTGGATGCCAACGCCGGCCCGATAGCAGAACAGGCCGTCCAGTTGCTGGTCGCTCCCCAATGCGAGCCAGGGGACAAGCACCTCATTCTCGACAGTAGCCAGGTCGCCCTACAGATCCACGAGTCGGTTGGCCACGCCATTGAGTTGGACCGCATATTGGGTTGGGAGGCAGCGTTCGCTGGGACCTCGTTCCTCGACCTCAACCAACTTGGCTCGCTGCGCTACGGCTCGGAGCTGATGAATATCACAGCCGATGCCACAATTCCTGGAGCGCTGGCAACGTTCGGATATGACGACGAGGGCACTCCTGCGCAAAGCGTGGATATCGTCCGAGAGGGCATATGGGTCGGCGCACTGACCGGCCGCGACTCCGCGGCCATTGCCGGACTGACGCCCGGTGGCATGGTCAGGGCGGATGGCTACAGCCGGATTCCCATGGTTCGGATGACCAACGTCGGGCTGCTCGAGGGAGAATCCTCGCTCGAGGAAATCATTTCGGAGACCAAAGACGGCGTGTACATGTCTACCAACCGTTCCTGGTCCATCGACGATCGGCGCCTCAACTTTCAATTCGGCTGCGAGGTTGGCTGGGAAGTGAAGGACGGCCGGCTTGGGCGCATGGTGAAGAATCCGACCTACACGGGCATCACCCCCCAATTCTGGGGGAGGCTCGACATGTTGGCGGGCGGCGATGAGCTCGTCCATTGGGGATTGAATTCATGTGGGAAGGGCCAACCGATGCAGGTTGGTCACACTGGTCATTCGGCGGCTCCCGCTCGATTCTCGAACGTCAGAGTCGGTGTTTCGACATGATGCGAGAGGGCGATGCTGCCGAGATCGCCGATGGCTTGATCGCAATGGTGGGGGAACGCGCGGAGGCCTCCGTCATCATCAGCGGAGGGCACAGCGAACTGACCCGTTTTGCAAATTCGTTCATCCATCAGAACGTCGGCGAGAACAATCGGTCCATCACGTTGAACCTGAGCAAAGAAGGACGATCGGCGAGTGTGTCGACGACTCGCTCCGACGCTGTCGCGCTGAGCGACTTGGTGGACTCCGCTTTTGAACTGGCGGCCCTCCGCCCGCGAGATCCATGGTCGCCGGGTCTTGCGCCTCAGATGGCGACGCCGTCCGTCGATCATTACGACCGAGGCACCGCCGGTGCGACCCCTGACGAGCGAGCTGACGTTGTCCATACATTTGTGGAGGCCGGCGGTGGAATGATGGCTGCCGGATACTGCGAGACCACTACTACGGAGCTCACTTTTGCCAATACGGCCGATCAACGATGCACTGGGGTCGCCACCCGAGCGATAGTCGACGGCATTCATCAAACACCGACGTCGGCGGGTTCGGCCCACCAGGCATCGACCAGTCTGGGCGATCTGGACGGAGGGAAGATGGGGCGGCTGGCCGCCGCCAAGGCTCAGGCCGGTCTCGATGCCGTCGATCTGAAGCCGGGAAGCTACGAAGTGGTCCTCGAGTCGAATTGTGTGGGGACCTTGCTGATCTTCCTGGCGTTCTACGGATTCAATGGCAAGGCAGCGAACGAGCAGCGCAGCTTTGTGGTCCCAGGCGATCAGCAGTTCGACTCACAGATCAGTCTTTTCGATGATCCGCTCGATCCCCTGGCCTTTGCACTTGGGTTCGATCTAGAAGGCACTCCTCGTCGTAGGCTGCCGCTGATAGAGGCAGGTAAATCTCGTGGGCACGCCTATGACAGGAGAAGCGCCAGGGAGGCTGGTGCAGAATCTACGGGCCATGGCCTCGGGAAATCCTTGTACGGGGCAGGGCCGGTTCCGATGAATCTGTTCCTGGAGCCCGGTGACCGTTCGACGGAAGATATGATCGCCTCGGTTGATCGTGGGCTTCTGGTAACCGAGTTCAACTATTGTCGAGTCCTCGATCCTCGCACTGTTGGTGTGACCGGCCTCACCCGCAACGGGACGTTCTTGATCGAAAACGGACAGATTTCTCATCCAGTCACGAACTTGCGGTTCACTCAGTCCTTCGTCGAGGCGCTCGGGCCTGATCGGGTCCTTGGCATCGAGTCGAGCGGACGCATGGCAGATTCGGATTTCGGCCCAGGTCTTTCCCATGCCCCCTCGCTCCATCTCGCAGAGTGGAACTTCACGGGAGGCGCCGCCGGCTGAACGAAGGCGCTTGCCCGGCCGTAGACCCACACCGTCCCCTATTGCCGGGATCCTCTGGATAGGCTTGCTGTGTGGATCTCCTCGAGCGCGGCGAACAGTTGGCTATGCTCGCCAAGGCGGCCGCAGGCACAAGAGGCGGACGCGGCTCCGTGGCCATCGTGCGGGGAGAGGCCGGGATCGGCAAGACTTCAGTGGTCCGCGCATTTCTTGATGCCCATCCGAAACACGATGTGCTCATTGGTTTTTGTGACGACTCGTCCATTCCGATCGTATTGGGGCCTTTCAGAGACATCTTGGCGAGGGTCGGGGAGGGTCCGGCGACTCTCGATGTGGATGAAGTGCGGGGACGCATCGCCGCACTGCTTGCAGAACCCCGGGTTGTGGTCGTAGAGGACGTGCATTGGGCAGACGAGGCGAGCTTGGACCTCATCGCCTATGTAGTGAAACGATTGGCGTCGCCGAATGCGCTCCTCGTGCTGACGATGCGACCGGCGGAGAACTCCCACCTTGCACGGTGCCTATCCCAGATTCCACCCGGTGCCCATATCGAGATCGATCTCGAGCCTCTTTCATCAGCCGCGGTGTTGACCCTGGCCAAGAGGGTCGGACGAGACGGCCATGAGGTGTTTGAGGAGACTGGCGGCAATCCGTTTCTGGTGACCGAGACCCTGGCGGTCCCCCCGGGGGTTCTCCCAATTCGTGTTGCGTATGCAGCGTCAGCTCGCCTTTCACGTCTTTGCGAGGCGGCCGCCGAATTCGCAGGGTTCCTGTCGGTTTTCCCCTCTGGGGTGACATGGGAGGATTTGCCAGGCCTGTGGTCCGAAGCTGACCCGCTCGTTGATGAGCTGGAGCGAGGTGGCTTGCTTGGGATGTTGACCACGCGGCTCACGTTTCGGCATGAGTTGATGCGCAGGGCTGTCGAGGACGGCCTGTCAGCCGCGGCCCGTCGGCGCTTCAACCGTCGGGTCGTGGACTGGCTCGATCCCGAATTCGCGGAACCAGCCGTATTGGCCCATCACGCTCATGCCGCCGGTGACCTCTTGCTGTTCGTTCAATCGGCGGTCGTTGCCGCCCGAGATTTCGCCAGCGCCGGTGCTCACCGGGATGCTCTGTTGCACCTCGAGCGAGTCGCGCCACACTCCGAACTTCTCGAACCGAGGGATCGGGCGGGTTTTACCGAGGCGCTCGCCAATGAGCTTGTAGTCAACGATCGGTTCACGGACGCCGATCCGATCATTCACGAAGCGGTTGAGCAGTGGCGGAGAGTTGGTGATATCGAGGCCTGCGCAAGAGCACTGAGCGCCGCATCGAATACGACCTGGCATGCGGGAGACGCCGAGCGATCTCTGGAAGAACAGCGTGAGGCCCTTTCCATGATCGAGGGTTCGTCGGACGTGGCCCAGATCGTCAAGGCACGGGTGCTGACGGCCCAAACGGTCGGACTTCTCTCCAGATGGGCAGAAGCCCTACCAGAGCTGAATCGGGCAGTAGCCGAAGCATCCGGGATCAACCCAGAGATCGAGGCCATGGCCCTTGGTGTCAGAGGCAATGCGCGCCGTATCCTCGGAGATGAGCCAGGAGGATCGGGGGATGAGACCCGCTCAATCGACTTGGCGTTGGGACACGGCCTCGGACTTGTGGCGATGATCAGCCTCGCCAACCGCGTCGCGACTTCACTCGGCACTCTCGGACTCGCCGGCATCGAACAACAGCTGGCCCATGGCCTTGACCACGCCGATCGGGTCGAGTCGAAAAGGGGGCGGGTCCAGCTTCTGGCGTTGTCATCCCACCTCGACCTCATACGAGGGAGGTGGGATCAAGCTCTTGCGACCGCCGGCTTGCTCCAAGTCGACCAAGAGGAACGGTCATTGAACCGGCTGGCGTCGATGACAGCGGAAGGCCTCATTCGTGTGAGACGTGGTGACGACGGAGGCATTGAGATGATCGAACAGGCAAGGGACCGGGCCTCAAAAGTGTCCGACATTCAGCGCCTCGGCCCAGTAGGCGTCGCTCTTGCCGAGCTGCTGTGGTTGGGCAAGATCGACGATCCGGACCCGGTACTCGCGATCGCTGATCTGGCCCGGTCGAGTGGCCACGTTCGTTTTGCGGCAGAGCTGGCGGTGTGGTTTACGAGGTTGGGCCTTGAAGCCGTCAAGACGCCGAGGATCGGCCCGGCCCCACTGCTGGCTGAATTGGCGGGAGATTGGGAAGCGGCCGCCGCAGCCTGGGCGGAACTGGGCTGTCCGTATCACCGTTTGTTGGCTCTCGGATTCTCAGACGATCCGGAGGCAATGCGAGAGGCGGTGAATGAGGCAATGCGCCTCGGTGCGGTCACCACTGCCGACCGACTGCGTTCCCAGCTTCGTGAGCTCGGTCATCGGGTGGGAAGGGGCCCTGGGCACGCGACGCTCACGAACCCGGGGGGCCTGACCCGACGCCAGGTAGAAGTCGTGAGGTTGCTTGCGCGTGATCAGTCGAATCAGCAGATCGCAGACACTCTCTTCATTTCTCGAAAGACCGTCGACCATCATGTGAGCGCCATACTCACGCAACTCGGCGTCGCCGACCGCCGGGCCGCAGGCCTTTGGGCGGTTGAGGAAGGTCTGACCTGACCCCGCGACAGCAAATATGGGGAGCCCCTACCGATGATTTTGGGGTCTGAGGGGAATATCTTCGAATGGGGGCAGATGTTTGTCGAGCAGCGGGAGCGTGCCTGAGATGCGCAGAGGTTATGGAATGGTGTATGTGGCGGTTCTGTTGCTGGTTCTGGGTCTGGTCGGTCCGGTCGGGGCTGCGGGTGACACGTTTTCTGATGATGACGGTTCTGTTCATGAGGCGAACATCGAACTGGTCGCCAACGCCGGGATCACCCAGGGTTGCGCGACGCGTGTGTTCTGTCCTGATGATCCGGTGACCAGGGGGCAGATGGCCTCGTTTGTGGTCAGAGCACTCGGGTACCTGGACGACGGGGGTGGTGACCTGTTCGGCGATGACGACGGGTCGATCCATGAGGCCAACATCGACCTACTGGCTGGGGCGGGGGTCACATTGGGCTGCGGCACCGGGCTGTTCTGTCCCGGTGACCCGGTGACGCGGGGTCAGATGGCCTCGTTCATCGCTCGGGCCTTTCACTACGATCAGGTCTCGCCCTCGGCCGACTATTTCACCGACGATGACGGTTCGACGCATGAGGCGAATATCAACCTGTTGTTCGAGGCGGGGGTGACTCAGGGGTGTTCGACAGGCCCGACGTCGTTCTGTCCGAATGATCCGGTGACGCGGGGGCAGATGGCCTCGTTCCTCGCCCGGGCGTTGAAGCTGCCCTGGCCGACTGATCAATCCGATCATCCAGACATCATCCCCGAGCTGAACGACCAGCTGGGCGGTGCGTTGGTGTTGGGCGATTTCAACGGCGATGGCTGGGACGATATCGCAGTGGGAATCCGCGGCGAGAACGGCAACCAGGGCGCTGTTCGGATCGTCTACGGGACCGCTGGTGGGCCGACCGGGACTACCCAGTTCATCAACGATTCGTCTTTTGGCGTGGATCCGCAGGGATTTGCTGTTTTCGGGGAGAGCCTGGCGGTTGGTGACTTCGACGACGATGGCTACGACGACTTGGCTATCGGCGCCAACGATCCCGCCGCCGGCGATGTCAGCCGCGTAATGTTGGCCAGTGGCGGGGAGAATGGACTCGCGCCTGATGGTGAGATCCTACGCGGCGCTGTGGATGAGTTCGCAGTCCGCATGATGGCGGCGGGCCAATTCGGCAATGGACCTGCCGATGATCTTGCAGTTGGCTTCCCCAGAGATGTCAACGGTATGGAGGGCGCCGGTCTGGTCGAGGTTATTTATGGATCCCCCTCCGGGTTTTCCGTGCCCGTTCAATTTCATCAGGACACGCCTGGAGTGCTCGATGTGTCGGAGGGATCCGACGTCTTCGGTAGGCAGTTGGCTGCTGGTGATTTGACAGGTGACGGGTTGGATGAGCTCGTCGTCGGTGTTTCCGCCGAGGATCTGGTGATCAACGGTGTGAACGTGATGGATGTGGGGGTCGTGCACGTGTTTTACGGCTCGGAGACCGGCTTGCAGGTGGACTTGACTGGGTCACCCGAGCTGATTCACCAAGGGGACATTGGCGCGGAGATCGAAGTCCAGGATCGTTTTGGATCATCGGTCGTGATCGGTGACTTCACGGGGGACGGCATCGGCGACCTCATCGTCGGAGCAAGCGGCGACAATATCGACATGCCGGTGGTGCTGCCGAGCCGAGGCAACGTGCACATCATTCCCGGCTCAGCCGACGGGCCGGATCTGAGCGCCGCGTTTGATCTCGATTCGATTGCGGGACCAAACCAGCCTCTCGATAACGAATTCCTTGGCGGGCATTTGCTATTTCTCGATGGTCCGCGACCAACTGTGGTGATACCTCGGTCGACAGACGACCCTGCCAAAGCGTTCCTTCTC
>CALCCX010000411.1 GCA_937900165.1 uncultured Acidimicrobiia bacterium
TCTCACCGCCAAGATGTGAACGGATCGAGCGGCCGTCGCTGGACTGTGCCACAATCTCCGGCGATGCGAGAGGCAAACACTCTGTCGATGTACGGGGCGCGCTAATGAGCGGTTACGTCATCAATGAAGCGGATGTCGACGCGGTGGCCGATGACGGGGGTCGGGTCTCGGTACGCACGACGATCGACCCGTCCGTCGGTGCTGAGCACCTCGTCCAACGGATCATGACATTTTCCCCTGGACGGTCGCCTCAACAGGTCGTTGAGCTCAGGGACGAGATCGCATATGTGCGATCTGGCGCTGGCACCCTGTTCCTTGACGGCGAGCCCCACCCGCTCGCCCCCGACATGGGGATCTACATCCGATCGGGAGAGAGCTACGAGATTGACGTTGACGGTCCAGACAGCCTGGTTCTGGTCTCGGTAACGGCTCCAGAACCGACCGAAGGCGAGCTACCTGAAGTTCGAAAGGTCACGGTGAGCGTGGCGGATCAGCCGACCATACCGGCCGGCAAGGATCGTGAATTCCGCTTTGTGGTGGACCCTGAGGCGGGCTGCAGGGATGTAACGCAGTTTGTCGGATGGATCCCGCCAGGCCGGGCGCCAACCCACCATCATCTCTATGACGAGATCATTTTCGTGCTGGACGGAGACGGGGTGCTACACATCGAAGGTGAACCCGATACCCCGATCTCCGAAGGCACGTGCATTCATCTTCCGCCCCCGACGCGGCATTGCCTGGAGAACACAGGTGATCGACCGCTGAGGGTCCTCGGGGTATTTCATCCCGCGGGCAGTGCGGCAGAGGCATACGAAAAATAGGGATGAATCCCGTACTTAGGAAGGGAAATTCATGAAGAAACGATCACAATGGCCGAAAATGGTCATGCTATTCGTGGCGATGGCCCTCGTGGCTGCAGCTTGCGGAGGCGATGACGACGCCGGCGCGGGCGACGATACAACGACAACCGCCGCTGCCGCACCTGCCGCGACGACCACGGCAACCACCGAAGCAGCGCCGGCAACAACAATGGCTCCGGAACCGACGACAACCACCGAGATGGAGATGATCCCTTGCGTGGCCACTATCGGATTCATTGGGCCGATCACCGGTCCGGTTGCGTTCATCGGCGAGGTTCAGCTCAACTGGATGCAATACGCAGTTGACGTCCTGAACGAAGAGCTGAGCACCGAAATCAGCATCGTCGAGGGTGACAACCAGTTCGATACGGCCCAGAGCGCGACATTGGCCGCTCAGTTCGTTGACAACGCCGACATGGTTGCGACTGTTGGTCCAGCCGGGAGCGACAACGTTGACGCAGCCGGTGCGGTGTTCGAGGACCTCGACCCGGACTTCAGCTTCGTCTCACCGTCGTCAACCCGCGAAGGAATCGCGGCCACGTACACCGGTATGTTCCGTACGGTTCCGACCGACGCGGATCAAGGTCCGACAACGGCCGACTTCATGATCGCCGAAGGCGCCGCAAAGGTGTTCCTCGTCGACGACCAGTCGTCCTATTCGACTGGACTCTCCGACTCGACAACTGCGGCCCTCGAGGCCGGCGGCGTTGAAGTGATCACCGAATCGGTCAGTCAGGACACAACTGACTTCTCCGCTTTGGTCAGCACAATTCCAGACGATGCCGACTTCGTGTACCTGCCGTGGCAGGTAGCTGCCAACGGCCAGATCTTCGCCAATCAGATGGCGGAGCAAGGCAAGACCATGCGGATCTTCGGTTCGGACGGGATGGACTCTGAGGACTTCACGACCGTCGGCTCTTTGGTCGCAGCGTTTGCGCCAGACATCGCCGGGATCGCGGGATCGGCTGATCTGTTGGCCGGATTCCTTGCCGAATACGACGACACCAACACCTTCGGGCCTCCGGTGTTTGCGGCAGTCCAGGTCATCATCGAGGCGACCTACAGGGTGTGCCTGACCGGTCAGACCCCTGACCGTGCCAGCGTGCAAGCTGAGATAGCCAATACGGATCTGGCTGATTCGATACTCGGCTCACCGATCTCTTTCACGAGTGACGGCGACCTTGCCGAAGGTCAGTTCTTCATCTTCGAGATCCAGGAGGACGGAACCAAGACGCTCGTCGGCTAGACAAATACTGAGCAACTGAAGTGGAGTTCTTTCTCCAGCAGACCGTGAATGGTCTGACGTTGGGAAGCGTGTATGCCCTCCTGGCCCTCGGGTATTCGATGGTGTACGGCATTCTCAAGTTGCTCAATTTCGCACATGGCGAGGTCTACATGTTTGGAGCCTTCGCCGGCTACGGGGTGCTGACGGTCCTTGGTGGATCGTCAGCACCCTTGGTGCCAATCTGGCTGATGATTCTGCTGATGTTCGTGGCGGCGGTGGTGGTCTCGTCCACCATCGGCGTGGCGCTGGAACGGTTCGCCTACCGGCCTCTGCGCAACTCGACCAGGATCGCCCCATTGATCAGCGCGGTAGGGGCATCGTTCTTTCTCCAGGCTGCAGCCCTCTTGCTGTTCACAGCCAACTCCAGGAGCTATGACGCGCCCAATCTGATAGCCATCCAGACCGGTATCCCGATTGGTCCGATCAGAGTGTGGATGGTGCGAGTGATGGTGATCGTGACGTCAGCGGTCCTGATGATTTTGCTCACGCTCTGGGTCAACCGCACCCGCACCGGCAAGGCTGTGCGGGCGGTCTCGTTCGACCGCGAGGCCGCTGCGATGATGGGCATCGACGTCGACAAGGTCATCGTGATCACTTTTCTGATCGGTTCCGCTCTGGCCGGAGTGGGCGGAGTGATGGTGGGTCTCGTGTTCGGACGAGTCTTTCATCTGATGGGTTTCGTCGCCGGACTCAAAGCTTTCACCGCTGCGGTAGTCGGAGGCATCGGCAGCATTCCAGGAGCGATGTTCGGGGGCCTGCTGATCGGTTTCGCCGAGGCCTACACGACCGGCTACATCTCTTCTACTTTCCAGAATCTAATCGTCTTCGCATTGCTCGTCGTTGTGCTGTTAGTGCGGCCGAGGGGTCTATTCGGCCGCGAAGAACTGGTCAAGGTCTGATGGCCTTCCAATGGCCTGCGGGATGCCGAAGGTGGTGAGCTGAACCATGTCTCAGATCGGGGTCGACCAGTGGGTTGAGCAGAGCGACGAACGCCGAGACCGTTATTCGGGCTGGACCGCGCCGGCCAGGCGAGCCTTTGACAAGCTGCCGACCGGGTGGAAGCTAGTGGGTGTCCTCGGGGCGGCCGCGGCGTTCCCTTTGCTGGTTCCCCAAGGCGAGATTCGCATCGGGATCACGGTGCTGCTGTTGGCGATGCTCGCCCTCGGGCTGAACGTCGTTGTGGGCTGGGCCGGTCTGCTCGACCTCGGCTTCGTAGCGTTCTACGGCTTCGGCGCGTACTTCTACGCGATTGTGGCCTCAGATCAGCTGCCTGCCCATTGGCCAACTTGGGTCGCTATTCCGATCATCGTGGCTGCCGCCGCGCTTCTGGGGGCTCTCCTCAGCCTGCCGTCGCGGCGCCTGGTAGGCGACTACCTGGCCATCATGACTCTGTTCTTCGCTCAAATTTTTGTCGAGCTGGTCCGCAACTTCGAGCGGCTCCCGTTTGTGAGTGAGGATCTAGACCTGACCGGCGGACCGAACGGAATTCCAGGGGTCGAAGCGTGGGATCTGTTCGGGTTCCAGATCAACAGTTTCAAGCGGCACTACTACCTGTTGCTGATTCTCCTGGTCGTACTCATTGCCGGTTTGCACAACCTCAATGCATCACGGACTGGGCGAGCCTGGCGCGCCCTACGAGAGGACACGCTGGCCGCCGAGCACATGACCACCCCGGTCAACAAACTCAAACTCCTGGCCTTCGTCGTAGGAGCTGCCATCGCCGGCCTGGCGGGATCGATATTCGCGGCCGTCCAGGTGGGGGTGTTTCCCAACAACTTCGCCCTACCTTTCCTGATCACCATCTACGCTGCGGTGATTCTGGGCGGATCCGGGTCGATTGCCGGAGTGGTGCTCGGCGCAGTCGCCATCGGATACATCCCAGAACTGCTCCGTGACCCAGGCAAAGCCGGGTGGCTCTTCTACATCGGCTTGGCCGTGATGCTGGTGGTCACAATGAAACGATGGCAGCCGATTGCGGCTGTGACGATCGGATTGGTCGTATTCGGGTTCGTTGTGCGATTCGTATCGAGCGCTATATGGGATGAATCGATCATGGGTACGGCCAACGACACGTTTATTTCCAGGTTCGTGGACGGCTGGGTGCTGATTCTCGGAGAGCAGCAGGATCTGATCACGAACTATGCGTTCGTTGTCGCGATCGCCGGGGTGCTGTCAGTAGTGGTCACCAGGGGCTGGCTGAGGATTGCGACGTTGATTCCGACCATCTACCTGGCCATCCTCGTTTGGGAAAACAAGCTGGCGCTTCAGCCGAGCATCACCCGCCAACTCCTGTTCGGCGCTGTCCTGGTTGTGATGATGGCGATCAGACCCCAAGGTCTGCTCGGCACTCGGCGAGTGGAGATCACATGAGCGCGATTCTCGAACTGAGCGGGCTGTCGAAGTCCTTCGGAGGGTTGACCGTCATCGAGAACCTCGATCTCGCCGTCGAATCGACCCAGGGGGGCCAGGTGTCTGATGTGGCCATCAAGCAAGGCGAGATCCTCAGTGTGATAGGCCCGAACGGGGCGGGCAAGACGACCCTGTTCAACCTCATCAGTGGCATCTACCGGCCAGACTCTGGTGAGATTCGGATGGACGGTCGCAGCATCGTCGGCCGCTCCCCAGAAGAAATCGCCAACCTGGGCATCGCCAGAACCTTCCAAACCCTGCGAATCTTCCTCAATATGACGGTGAAGGAAAACGTCATGGCGGCCGCCTACGGAAATACCAAGACAGGGCTTTGGCAGTCGATCTTTCGCACACCGGCGTCGAGACGCGAGGAGCGCGAGATCAGTGAGCTGGCAGAATCCAAACTTGCGTTCTTTGGTGAACGACTCATGGGCTACCGATGGGATCAGCCCGCCTACAGCCTCTCGTATGCCAACAGGAGGCGGTTGGAGATCGCCAGGGCCATGGCCACCAACCCGCGGCTGCTGATGCTCGACGAACCGGCGGCCGGAATGAACCCTGCGGAAACTCACGAGATCACGGAGTTGATTGGCCGGCTCAGAGACGAGGTCGGATACTCGATCCTGGTCATCGAACACGACATGCACGTAGTCGAAGGAATCTCAGACAGGGTCATCGCACTCGATCACGGCGTGAAGATCGCAGAGGGCAGCTTCGCAGACGTCGCCACCGACCCTCAGGTGATCGAGGCCTACCTCGGATATGGGGCGGCGTCCAAGAAATGACCGACTCGACCCCACTCCTGAAGTTGTCCGACATCAACACCTTCTACGGGCAGATCCATATCCTCCAGGACATCTCCATGGAAATCAGGTCTGGCGAACTGGTCTGCCTGCTCGGTGGCAACGCTTCGGGCAAGTCGACCACCCTGAAGACGATTCTGGGCATCGTCTCACCCCGATCGGGGACGATCGAGTTCGATGGCGCAGACGTCACCGACAAATCGACCAGCTTCAGAATCGGCCAGGGAATGGCGATTGTCCCGGAGAACCGCCGCCTGTTCGCGCCCATGACAGTCCTGGAGAACTTGGAGATGGGCGCATATCTGCGCGACGACGACCACTCTGAGGACCTGGAGCAGGTCTACGAGCTCTTTCCGCTCTTGGCCGACCGCAAGAGCCAGTTGGCCGGCACGCTGTCTGGGGGCGAACAGCAGATGGTGGCGATGGGCAGAGCGCTCATGTCACGACCAAAGCTGTTGCTCATGGATGAGCCGTCGATGGGCCTGGCTCCGATCCTGGTTGAGCAGAGCTTCGAGATCATCCAGCAGGTGCACCAGGCGGGTGTTTCGGTCCTGGTCGTTGAGCAAAACGCCAACATGGCCCTGTCGATCGCCGATCACGGGTACGTGCTCGCCACTGGTCGCATTGTCCTGGCGGATACCGCAGAAGTGCTCACCGAACACGAAGGGCTGAAGAAGGCCTATCTTGGCCGTTGACCGATCAATGAGGTTGTGAATGACGCTCGTATTGCCAGATTCGATCAGGGGTCGTTTTCCTCTCCTCGACAAGGTTGTCTACACCGCCAGCTGTTCCCAAGGCGCCCTTTCGACCGAGGTGAGGGCCGCCTACGAGCAGTACATGACCGACTGGGACGAAAAGGGCGCCCCCTGGCAGTTGTGGGTGGAGCGCAGCGAATCGGCCAGGAGTCGATTCGCCCGCCTGCTCAACGCCGACACAGACGAGATCGCAGTAACGACCTCGGTGTCTGCGGGCGTGAGTTCCCTGTTGAGCGGGCTCAAGGTTCTCGGCGATCGCAACAAGATCGTGATGAGCGACTTCGAGTTCCCGACGATCGGCCAGAACATGCATGCTCAGGAGCTGGTCGGTGTGAAGGTCGAACATGTTCCCGCCGCTGCGGATGCGACGATCCCGCTTGATCGACTGGCAGAGGCGATTGACGATGAGACCGGTCTGGTGGCCATCACTCATGTGTGTTTTCGCAACGGCAGCCTGACGGACGTCAAGGAGGTCGTGCGCATCGCCCACGAAGCGGGCGCCCTAGTGCTGCTCGACTCGTTTCAGGCGGTTGGGGCCATCCCGATTGACTTGCGCGAGCTAGACGTCGATTTCGTGGTCGGTGGGACCCTCAAATATCTGCTTGGATCCGCCGGTCTTGGTTTCCTCTACTGCCGGGCCGATCTCTTGCCAGGAATCGTTCCCACTCAGACCGGCTGGTTCGCAGACGAAGACATCTTCGAGATGGACATCCACGACTATTCGCCGTCTGCCACTGCCCGCAAGTTCGAGAGTGGAACGCCTCCGATACCGAACATCTACGCAGGCGTCGCCGGCATGGACCTGATGGACGAGATCGGCATCGCCGCGACCGAACAGCACATCAGAGGTCTCACCGCCCAGCTCGTCGAAGGGCTCGATCGCATCGGAGCCAAGATGGTGACTCCCCGCGACCCCTCCAAACGAGGACCGATGGTGGCCGTGGCCGCAACTGATGACCTGGCACTGGCCGGCGCGTTGGAAGACGACGGAATCCTCGCCGCTCCCCGAGACGGCAACCTTCGCCTCTCCTGGCACTGCTACAACTCCGAAGAAGATGTCGAGGCAGTAGTCGCAGGCCTAGAACGTCACTCGCACCTTCTGGCCCGCTGAAAGCGCACAATCTCAGGCTCCGCAGCCGCGCACTCTCAATTGCGGAAGTGGGGGATTACCCGTTCGCCCATCAGCCGTATTGCCTCTGATGGGTCTGGGCCGATCGGGCCTCCCAGGTTGACTTGTGTGATACCGAGTTCGGCCAGAAGTTCGATCTGGACGATGACGTCGTCCGGTGTGCCTGTGATGGCGAGCTGGAACATGTCCGGTGTGACGTTGGCCTTGGCCTCTTCGAAGCGCCCGGCGTCCACGAGGGTGCGCAACGGTGCCAAATCTTCGTGACTCAGTCCCACTGCCTCGACGGCTTGGGCCTCGAGATATGGGCCGAAGTAGGCGATCATCATTCGCAGTACTTCAGTTGCCTCTGTCCTGTGTTCTGCGATCGACAGCCAGGCGCAGCCGGCGATGTCGAAGTCATCGGGCCTTCGCGAATTGTGTGCCAGGCCGCGGCGAATCGTTTCCACCATGTAGGCGGCGGACTCTGGAGGGGTGATCATGGGCAGGCTTCCATCGCCGATCGCCCCACTGAGCTCCAGATACTCCTCACCGAACGCACACACGTAGATCGGGATATCGGCCCTGAGGGGCTCGAAGCGCAGGTAACACTGGTCGGACCACTGAAACGCCGGCGTGGTGATATCCACCACCTCACCTGCCAACAACCGCCGAACGATCATGACCGCGTCTGCGGTGCGCTCGACATAGTCAGACGTGTCGATACCGGTCCACTGCACCATCGTTTCGGTATGCAACCCCAGGCCCAGCACGGCGCGGCCACCTGACAGCTCGTCGAGGGTGGCGATGTAGGTGGCGATTTCGGCTGGATCAGTCGTGAACGGGTTGACGCCGACGGTGCCGATCTCGATGGACTTGGTGCTTACGGCAACCGCGGCAGTAGTCACCCACGTGTTCCGCATGAATGTGTCGTGCGGGAACCATACGCAATCGAAGCCTGCCTCTTCGGCGAGCACGCTCAGATGGATCAGCTCGGACGGCTTACCGAGATAGTCGATCAGCCGGATCCCGAATTTCACGGCCTTTGCGTCTCGCTCAGCATGGGAAGCACTTTCGACCCGATCAGTTCGATACCTCGGTCTGAGCTGAGCCCATGCGGTGTTCCCAACTCGACTCGGTCGACGCCCGCCTCGAACAGGGTGGCCACATGTGTGGCGACCTGCTCGGGAGTGCCACTGATCGCGAACCGGTCCAGAACTTCGTCTGGAATGATCCGCCCGGCACCCTGCGGATCGCCGGCCTCCAACTTGAGCCGGACTTCGGTCATCAGCCCTGGCGGCAGCTCGGTGGTAGGGTCGAATTCGGCGACGACGGCCAGGTATCCAGCGACCTCGGTGCGGGCCAGAGCGCGAGCGGCGGCTCCATCGTCGTCAACGACAGTCACCGCTCCGATCACCAGCGCCGCCTCTTCAGTTCCGAGTCTGGCCCTCATCGTGGGAACCAATTCGGGGTTGGCAGTGCCTCCCACTTTGGCTTCTGCTGCGATACGTCCAGCCAGAGCGAGGATCTTGGGCCCCCAACCTCCGATGAGAAGAGGCACGGATTCCCGTTCCGGCCTGTAGTGCAACTGCACGCCAGGTTTCAGGCGGAACACCTCTCCTTCGAAGCCCGAGTCGTCTCCTGCCAGTAGTTTCGCCACGTAGGCAGCCGATTCCGCAACGTGTTTGATGGGTTCGGGCTGATCGACGCCTACGTCTGTCAGCCAAGCGCCCCTGGCGAGTCCAAGGAAAGCCCGCCCTTCGGAGACGAGGTCGAGTGTGGCGATCTGACCGGCGATCTCATATGGATGTAGAGAATACGGGTTGAGACAGACTGGTCCGAGGGCAACCCGCGATGTTGCGCCGGCCATTTCGAGCAGAGGGCCAAGCGGCGGCTGGAACATCAAGTCGCCATACACCCCCAGCATATCGACACCGTACGCCTCCCCGGCGGCCGCCAGACGAGCGTATGTTCCCGGCGCCTTGTCGCTCTGGAAGGCGAGGCCGATTTGGCGCAGGCTCACGTCAGGTCGCTAGTCCGCATCGTGCTCATACCCCGGCGCTCGATTCGCATGATCAGGCGCTCCTCCGGGTCCGGGCAAGCGACCTCGGTGTCGATCTCCAACCAATCTCCGGCGGGGAGCCGGCGTTGTTTGGCCGGCAACAATGGCAGAACAGCGGCCAAGGCATACATGCAGAAGTGTTTGCCTTCCGGCATACGCAGCCGGCTGCTTTCGGTCACCTCGAAGTAGTCGCCAACCGCCAGGCCACAGACGCTGCGACCTTCGATCCGGTCTACGACGATCCGCAGGTCGTACAGCTCCGTCTCATCGTTCGCGCTGCGGTCACTCATTGCCGACTCTTCTAGGCGACGGCGGTTGCTTCGAGCTCCACGAGCAGTTCGGGGAAGGCGAGGCGTGCCACGCCGATCAAGCTTTGGGAAAATTGACAGCCCGCTTCGCCGAACCGGGCGAAACCAGCCCCATTCTTGAGAAGTAGGTCGACGTCGGTCGTGAAGATGGTGAGGCGCACGATGTCGGAGAGGGCCATGTCTGCGGCACTGAGGACGGTCTCGATGTTGTCGATGGACTTGTTGATCTGACCCGCCATGTCACCGTCGTGCACCAGGTTGCCGTCGTCGTCGAGCGAGACTTGGCCGGCAAGGTAGAGCGTGCGTTCGGCTCCGGTGACCTCGTGGCCGTGATTGAACCCGAACTGTTCCTGCCACGTCCAGGGGTTGATGATTCGGCGTTCCATAGGTGCGCTCCTCGGTTGGCGTCATGGGCTGACCAGGTAGAAGATAATCGGTTGGCGGCTGGTCAGGTCGTCCAGAAGCCTTTGTGGGCCTTGGCTGCCTCAGATTCGAGGGCGGGGCCGAGTACTTCGATTCCGTCTTCGGGGGTCAGCAATCGGCTGCTCGCCATCTGGTGGAGGGGTGCGTCCGGCCGGGTGTCAAAGAACTGCATCAAACCTTCGACCGAAAGAGCAAAGACAATTCGGGTGATCCCTGACCAGAAGATCGCCCCCGTACACATCGTGCATGGCTCACAGCTCGTATACAACGTGTGCGAAGCCAGCAGCTCTGGGGTCCACTGGGCGCTGGCGATACGCACCAGGTTGGTTTCGGCATGTCCGGTGACGTCACGGCCTGTCTCCACGGTGTTCTCCGCCTCGGCGACCACCTGACCTGTCGCGTCGGCGAGCACGGCCCCGAACGGATGGTTGCCGTTGGCCCGCGCACTTACCGAAACGGAGATGGCTCGCCGGAGATGCCGGAGGTCGACATCGGTGATGGTCGAGGCCACGGCCGTTCGCCCTAACCCCGAGGGTTGGTGGGGGCGTCTACTCCGTGCGCGTCTTTCCAGGCCACGATTGGGTTACGGAGCACACCGAGTTTCTCGATGCCTGCCTCGACGACGTCAGATCGGAAGAGCGTCGTGTAGGGAAAGAGTGTAGATCTCGGTGGTCGCCGTATCATTAAAAAACAACCCCCACCCCCCCCCCCACCCACCTTCCGCATCGCTATAACTTAC
>CALCCX010000412.1 GCA_937900165.1 uncultured Acidimicrobiia bacterium
TTTCAAGCAGAAGACGGCATACGAGATATATCAGTGTGACTGGAGTTCAGACGTGTGCTCTTCCGATCTGGAGCAACAGGCGCCTCGCCATATCGGTCCGGTGCTGGGTCTTTTTGACCTGCCGGTGATTCGATTTGGATCGGCCTACGGCAAACTCCCAGACGTCATCGACTTCGTTGGCAACCGATCGTGCGCATGGATCGATGACCGCATCAAGCAAGACGATCGGGATTGGGCAACGAGGCGTAGCGCTCCGACGCTTCTGGTGGAACCGGATCCGATGGTCGGCATGACCGAGCTCCATCACGCCGAACTGAGCCTGTTCGGCAAAACGCTGGCAGACCCGCCAGCAGGAACTCACGACTCAGGCCGCTAACCGATCAGCGGCGGACGTCGGGCGCCTACGTCGATTGCCTTCTCGAAAGCTCTCGCTATGCGCAGAAGTTTCATGTCACTGCGGTGAGGTCCGACCAGCTGGATGCCCACCGGAAGACCTTCGTCCGTGAAACCTGCCGGGACAGAAATGGCCGGACAGGTAGTAAGCGAGATGTCTGAACATGAGCGCATCCAGTCAATGTACGTGGACATCTGCACTCCATCGATCTCACGGACCCACTCGAGGTCCACGTCGAAGGGTGGCACCTGAGTCACGGGAAGGGCCAGCACGTCGAATCGCTGAAAGAATTCTCGGACCCGGTGATACAGGCGTCCGTGCGCCCTCAGCGCGTCCGTTAGATCGGTGAGGGGCCGATCTCGGGCTTCGGCGATGTTCCATTGGAGTGTGTCTTTGAACTCATCGCCCCGTTGGTCATACAGCTCCCCGAGCGAGATCTCCATTTGGGCAGCCCGCAATACCTGGAAGATCTGGCCTGCATCGCCGAGATCGGGTGCCGCCTCCTCAACCCGTGCGCCGGCTTCCTCGAGCAGGCGACGAGCGGGGCCGAGGGCAGCGACGACCGCCGGGTCGGTCGGAAGGTCGAGGTCGTCTGTCCAGGCAACCCGCAAACCCCGGAGATCTCGATCGAGAGAGCCGAAGAAGACCTCAGGTGAATCCGAGAGAGCGACGGGGCTGCGGAGGTCCTGGCCGGCGGTCGCGGCGAGCTGCAATGCGACATCCTGGACAGATCGACCCATCGGACCTTCAACGGACAGAACCGACCATGCTGCCAATTTCGGCCAGGACGGGACCAGCCCCGGAGAGGGACGAAAACCTACAACGTTGCAAAAAGAGGCGGGGTTCCTGAGTGAGCCGCCAAAGTCTGAGCCGTCAGCGATCGGAATCATACCGGTAGCCAGAGCCACAGCTGCTCCCCCGCTGGAACCGCCAGGGGTCTTCGAGAGGTCCCACGGGTTATAGGTCACCCCAAAGACTCTGTTGAAAGTCTGCGACCCCGCCCCGAATTCCGGTACGTTGGTTTTGCCGATGGCGATTGCTCCGGCTGCCTTGATCCGTTCGGCGATCAGATCATCGGTGGCGGGCACGTGGTCCACGAAGATCGGCGAGCCGTGGGTGCTGGTCAGCCCGGCCACCTCCACGAGGTCCTTGTGGGCGGTGGGCAGACCGTGCAACAACCCGAGTTCTACGCCAGAGCTGGTCTGTTGGTCGCAAACTCGGGCCCGCGATCTGGCCCGTTCGATTTCGATGGAAACGATGGCGTTCACAACCGGGTTGATCCGCTCGATCTGGGTCAGATGCGACTCGAGCAGCTCGACCGAGGAGACCTCCCTGGCGCGGATCATTGCCGCCTGGTCGACAGCTGATCTGAATACCAATTCCGCGACCACAATCCACCTCCAGGCCTCGACCCTACCGGTCTGGCGGCGGAGCTCAGGGCTAGGCTCGCCCCAATGCGCAACCTGGCTCTTGTTTCAGTGGGACTTGCCGGCCTTCTGCACGTCGGATTTTTCTTGATGGAGAGTGTGTGGTGGCGTCGACCCGCTATCCATCGCCGCTTCGGTATTCGGAGTCAAGAAGAGGCCGATCTCAACGCATTCGCCCTGTACAACCAAGGCTTCTACAACCTTGGCCTCGGCATCGGAGCTTTCGTCGGAATCGGCCTGGACCTTGCCGACAACGCGAGCGGTGGCCCGATAATCGTCTTCGCGTCCGCAATCATGTTGCTCGCCTCGATAGTTCTCGTCTCTGCTCGAAAGGCTCTGGCCCCCGCTGCCGCCGTCCAGGGTCTGCCTCCCCTCATCGCAATCCTGGCTTTGCTGGCGTCGTGAACAACACCCCAGCGCTCGTGGAGATTCGGGGGTCGGCTCCAGGGATGCGGCCGGCGCTCCGGGAGGCAATCGCACAGGCGATCAGCACAATCAAGGCTCGCTGCGTGATCATCACCAGGAAGGTGGGTGAAAAGTCGATATGCCGAACCCGCTGGTGAGCGCCACCGCCACTTCGCCCATCACCGAGGCGTACTCTTGGATCGCCGGGCAGGAATTTCCGGCCTCCAGGCCTCTGATTGATGTTGCCCAGGCGGTGCCCGGATACGCTCCGGCTTCATCTCTGACCAATCATCTGGCTGAGGTGATCGGCCAAGCGGACCTCGCCAGGTATGGACCGGTGTTGGGCGTTCCTGAACTCCGCCAGGCGCTCGCTCGAGACATATCGAGGGCGTACGCGGCGACTGTCCCGGACTCCCACGTTGCAATAACCGCCGGATGCAACCAAGCCTTCTCGCTCGCGGCAATGGCCGTGTGCGAACCAGGCGATGAGTTCATTCTCCCGATCCCCTACTACTTCAACCACGACATGTGGCTTCACATGAGTGGCGTCAGGACTCGCTACCTCGAATGCGACTCACACATGCTGCCCGCAGTAGAAGACGCGCAACGACTCGTCAACAACCGCACCAAGGCAATCCTGCTGGTGACACCAAACAATCCGAGATCGGAAGAGCGTCGTGTAGGGAAAGAGTGTAGATCTCGGTGGTCGCCGGATCATTAAAAAAAAAAAAAATAACAAACATAAACA
>CALCCX010000413.1 GCA_937900165.1 uncultured Acidimicrobiia bacterium
CTACACTCTTTCCCTACACGACGCTCTTCCGATCTGGGCATTTTGTCGGCCCGGACAATGGGCTCCTCTCGCCTGCGGTGGCTCTCATCGGGGGAGCGAGCAGCGTGGTGTCGATCGAGAACCCCGACGTCATGCTTCCGACGCACGGGGCGACGTTCCACGGTCGTGATCTGTTTGCTCCCGCAGCGGGGGTGTTGGCCACAGGGGAGATCGACTTGGCCGACCTCGGACCTGCGGTGGATCCCGACTCATTGACGCCGCTCTTGCTTCCGCTTTGTGAGGTCGAGGAAACGTCGGTGACGGCTCAAGTTTGGTGGGTGGACCGTTTCGGCAACGCCCAGACCAATGTCTCGCCAGAAGACCTGACCTCGATTGGGGCCGTGCTTGGGCAAGCGGTCGAAGTCCGCATTGGATCTTCGGTCCACTCGATTCCGTGGGTCGTTGCCTACGGCGAAGTGGCAGAAGGCGACCCATTGGTTCACGTCGATTCATCTGGCTTGATCGCCTTGGCCGTGCGGGGAGGTAGGGCGGACGAAACCCTTGTGGTGGCAGAGGGTCTGCCCATTGTGTTCGGCGCCGGACGATCCCGTCGGTCGGTTCCTTTGGCTTAGAGGGCGGTCGTGGGAGTTGTTCAGTCGAGCGCGAGAAGTTGAAACGTGAAAACGATTCCGGCTACGGCTAACAAGCCGAGCAGGATCAGGATCGCGAAGGTGGTTCCGGGACGCATAGGGCGCGCAGACTAGTAGCGCTCAAATGCACGGTCAGGGCGAGCGGGTTGATGGTGCTCCACACCGATCGGAAGCGGTCATACGAATTCGGTTGTACATGTGTGATGTGAGGTCAAACGCGACGAAGCCCCCGTGGCCGCGGGGGCTTCGTCTGAAGGGACCTGTTGGCTGCCCGTCGTTAGGGGCGGGCTGGGAGGCTTTCCTTTGACACCTTGGACTGAACGTGCCCAATGGTGATCCGACGGTCGCCGCTAGATCCCTCTTGCGGAGCGAGGCTCCGTTACTTGGAAGTGTAATCGGCGCGATTCGAAAGAAGCTTGAGCAGTTTCCCAGATTTTCTCAGGAACCTTCAGATGTGATCCATCGCAACGGGCCAGGCTCAGCCCAGATCCACCGCACGGATCGGCTCCTCGCCCGCCTCGCTTCCCCAAGTCGGTGGATCCAGGCTTAGCCCATCGCCTCGACTTCTTCTTCGGCGGGAGCGTCTTGCTCGTCTTCGGTCAGGAAGCCACAGTCAATGAGTGCCTCGGTAGCGTCCTGTCCACCGAAGTTCACCCGCTCGAAGTACACAACAGCCAACAGGTCGTCAGGCGACAGAGTGGTCCCGAAGCCTGGCATCCCACCGTTGACTGGTTTGTCCGAATCTCCATAGGTCGTGCGGCCTGCGTTCTGGAAACCGGTTGAACCGAGACCTACCCACTCGAGTTGAGTGCCACATCCGGCAAAAACGGCCGTAACGGCACCGCCTGCCAGCTGAGGCCCCGTGCCCCCTCCACCGTTCACTCCGTGACACGAGGCGCAACTCTGAGAGTAGATCAGGCTGCCGCTGGCGACGATTTCTCTAGCATCGACGCCGCCTATCGGCCCTCCGGCCTGGTACTCGGTGCCGTCGCAATTGACCGCTGATCCAGTCTGCCGATCAACAGAGAGCTGTCCCCCAACTCCACAGTTTGGCCCACTGGGAAACGAGATGAAATAGATGATGGCGGCAATCGGGAGTATCACGAAGACTCCGCTGAGCCAGCCAGGCGTCGTTGAACGCGTTCTTTCTTTGATGCCGACGGTCGAAACCGTCGTGACCTCTGAATACTGAGCAGCCTCGCGTCGCGAGACCGTCTGGGGGGTTGGGGGCGCAGCAACCGCATCAGCAACCGCATCAACTGTCGTTGCCTCCACCGGCGCGGTCGCTCCGGTTGAGGCAGGTGGTGTCTCTGGTGCCGGCTCGACGGCTTCGTCGAGGGTGACTTCTGAAGCGAGGGGTTTGGCTTCGATCGTGGCGGTTGGGGCGGGGGTTTCGCCGGCCCAGGCAGCGATGATCTCCTCGTAGCTGTTCCCCTGAGCGGTCGCTCTGGCTCTCGCTGCGCGTTCAACCAATTCTTCTGGAGTGCCCATGGCGGCCGCTACTGTGCTGAGTTGTTCAGTCATCGATTCTCCGTCATCTCAACGCCAGAACATATGCGACCAGGGCGTCCATGTCATCCTCTGAAAGGTTTGCATAGGGTGGCTGGGCGGAACCTTCGACGATTTCGGTCGGGTGAATGAGGAAATCGCGGAGGTATTCGGCGCCGTCTACATCTTCAGGCAGTCTGCTGGCCACGTGGGCGAGATCGGGCCCAATGCGTTGAAACCCGAATGTGGCCGGGCTTGCCAGAGAGCGAGCACCTGGTTCGGTAATTGCCCCAAGACCTACATCTGCCACAACAGATCGCACGTTTTGGGTATGGCAATACTGACACCCCTGCTGAAGATATACATCCCGGCCCCTGTCCTCCAGGGCGCTGAGGGCGGCTTCCCCAACGATATGGCGGGCATCGCCTTGGCTGTTGGCCGGAATGACCACGACCAACAGAATCGCGGCGGCCAGCAGAGCGAGTATGCCCGTCAACAGCCCGGCGAAGCTCTCGCGTTTTGCTTTCAACAGTGGCGCGCCTGCCGGCTGCTCCATGACCGCCACCGAGGTCTCCGGAGTTGGGGCCGGGGGAACGGCCGGCGCCGCAGTGGCGGCCTCTGATGGAGGATCCGACTCGGGTTTCGATTCCGGTTCGGTTGGTGGATCCGCGGCGGGGGAGGTTTCTGGGGTGACTGCCACGGTCGCTGACTCGCCACCGGCCCAAGCAGCGATGATCTCCTCGTAGCTTCTCCCCTGAGCGGTCGCTCTGGCTATCGCTGCGCGTTCAACCAATTCTTCTGGAGTGCCCATAGCCGCTGCGGCTGCGGCCAGCTGCTCACTCATCGTCTTGGCCAATCTCAAGGAGGACCTCAGAGGCGATTGCTTCACCGGAGGTGTATGTCCGCAGAATCATCAGGGCCAACATCGAAATACCAACGGCGGCGATCACGGCACTCAAGATCGCCACCAATTGGTACGTGTCGATCAGTCCGGTTGTGCGCACGTACTCGATGCCGGAATTTGGAACGGCTCCGGTGTTCCATCCGATCCCGGTCACGAGTCCGGAGATCACCAGCAAACCGCCGGTGATGGACCCGCCCCAAATAGTCAATCTCATGGCGCGCCTGGCCTGGTCGTCGACGAGGCGTCTTCCAGCGATCTGGGGAAGGGCATAGGCCATCGCTCCGATCAACATCAGAGGCGCCGCGGTCAGCACCGTGGCGAGAATCAGCCCTTCGTACCAACTCGTGAGCCCGACGACGGCATCAATGGACCGGAAACCTTTTACGGAGAGAAGGGCCGCGATTCCCGCGTATACGATCAGCCCGCCTCCGATCATCCGAAGTGGGGTTGATTCCCGGATCTCCTTGTATGCACCGTTGGCAGTTCCCGCGAGGTTGGCCAGTGTGGCAAGGGCAGCGACGATCAGTCCTAGGGAGAACACTGCTCCGGTGGTTTCCAACCAATCGGGTGCGGCGCCTGGCCCGTAGCGTGTAACGGATGCAAAGAGCCCGGTTCCGGCGAGACTCCAGAATCCTGCCTGAGCGAGCGAGCGAGAGTAAAGGGCCCGGTCGGTGGCGCGTGGGACTACGTAGTAAGCAGCCCCGATCCCAACCATGGGCAACCAAGCTCCGATCAAACCGCCAACCATGAACGAGCTTTGCAGCTGCGTGCCGAGACCGGTGGTCCCTGGAACGTTCCCGACGAAGTACAACGCCGGGAGCCACCAAACGCCGGCGAGCACATACCAGAGCGACACATAGATCGTGCGCTCGGTACGGGCCTTGACCGTGGCGGTGACAATCGAGGCCGGGATCACCAACGACACGAAGAGGGCGAAATCGACCAATAGCGGGAACTCGGCGAGTTCGAGTGGGTCGGTGATTCCCAAAGTGATGGAAGCCAGCCCAATTGCGACGACGAAGGTATGGGTGGCCGCCCCAATGTGGGCCAGGCGCTCTTTTACAAGGGCTGTCCCTGTGAGGCGCGGAGTCATGTAGTAGGCGAGTCCGGTGGCGGCCAACCCGCCGAAGCCGTAGACGAAAGAATTGAGCGCAATCGCCCGCATGCGCCCGTATCCGGCGATCGAGGCCGTGTCGAACAGGCCTGGGACGGAGACCTTGATGAGCATCAGAACCGTCGCTGCTGCACCGATCACGGCAAACGCCAACGAAGCCAACATGGCTCTTCTGGCCGCTGAATCCGCGCTTGCCGGAAGGACTCCGGTCAATACGTTGCGTCCGCTGGTGGCTGCCGCCAAGGCGTTGGCTCCTCTTTCCTGATGGATATCGACCCTCCGGCCAACCGACCGGCGGCTCAGAGGCTACCGGATTCGACGATACGATCCGAAGATGTGTCCTGACGATGTCCGGACTCGTGACGCAGGCCGGGTCTCATCGTGCAGTTTCGCCTTCTGGATTGGCGCCGTCAAAGCGGCCGGGTCTTTGGCTCGGTTCCGATGCCGGCCTGGCTCGCCGGCCATTTGGATGGTGCACATTCACGGCCGCGCTCTGGCCGACATCGAAGAACTTCCGGCGGACGCCGAATCCGTGAACCCGCTAGACCCGTCTGGTCGGTCGACAGGCCCCTGGGTCTTCGCCAGACCCCGCCAACCAAGTTCGTCGAAATTGCGGCGATGGGTTTAGAACTGCCCCTCGTTTCTGCTAAAACTGCTCTTGGTCGTGATCCACATGTGCGGTTCGCGAACGGGTCTGGTGCCCGGCACACCGGCCGGAGCATGACGAACGAGGGCGGGTCGTTATTCTTGCGACCCAAACGACATGAGGGGATTACCCAACCGATGCCGCAGACCAAGCTCCGCCGGCTCGACGCTTCCCAGCGTTTGGGACTCGGCGTTCGCCTAGTCCTAGGTGGTCTTTTGGTCCTGGTCGTCGGCATCTGGTTCGCCCACTATTCGAATTTCCCCGCCAGCGAGAGAATCAATCTCGATGTCGACGACATGGTCGGATCCGTTGCTGGCGACCTGGTCGATGTCGGCGACGGCGAAATGCGCGTTCTGAAGGTCACGCCGGTGCCAGAGGCCGGAGCCGACGACCTCGCGATCGACGTGGAGGTTGACGTCGACTACTTCGGGTGGGTTCCCCGAGGTTGTCTGGTAGGAAACAACAGCAGCCTCGTCTCAACCAATGTGATTATTGGTGTTACTGGTGCAGAGTGGTGTATTCCGTGGTTCACCGTCGGTCATATCGTTGCCCTGATTGGATCCCAGATGATCGTGGTGGGTCTGGCGATCGCGATCATTCTCGGTCGGAGGATGACGTGGGCGTTGGCGTCGTTCGCGGCATTTCTCGCCTTCTTCGAACTTGTGATGTGGCTGGGTACGGTCCCGTCCGAATGGTTAAACCTGGCCCAGGGTCCGCTGGCCTGGACGGAGCAAAGCATTGCATTTCCTCGCGAGAACCACCCCCAGTGGCTAGCTACCGGCTGGAAGTGGCTGATGTTGAATAACGACATCAGCATCAGTTGGGGCGTAATAAAGGATTTCATCTCGGTGAATCTCAACTTGGCAGCTTTGACAGGCGTCATGGTTTTCGCCTGGAAGATTCAAGACTGGGGCAAGCCGCTAGAGGAGGAACCTCCGTCCGAAGTGCCGCTTTCGCCGTACGGGCGTCCACTGGTCAAGGCGGTCGACTGATGGCGAAGACAGAAGTTTGGTTTGAGACCCCACCGATGCGTGATGACTACCAGTTGGCTTTGGTTGACCCGGAGTATGTGCAGAGCACAGTCAAGCCGAAGCAGTTTCTTCACATCAACCAGGCAGAGTGCATCATTTGCGAGGGCTGTGTGGATATCTGCCCTTGGAAATGCATCCACTTCTTGTCGCTGGATGCGATTGACGAAGCGGTGAACGTCGATCACCCAGGAGACAGCGCCGACAACGGCGGCTTCTTCGTGGTTGATGAAGCAGAGTGCACCAGGTGTCAGTTGTGTATCGATCGGTGTCCGACCAACGTGATCACGCTCGGTAAATTCACTGGATCCGTGTCCGACGTCGCAATGCAGTCGGGTTTGGGTGACAGGGTTCCATGGGAAATCGACACGGGACTAAGGGATTTCAAGAACGGCTACGCCTATGGCGTGCGCTGGTAGTTCGCAGGTAACGGAGGAATGAGGTAAGTGGCAGACGGCAACGGTGGCTTGCGATTGAGCGAACGGATCGGGGAGATGGCTACCCGCGTCCGGGGTGGCTCAGTCTGGGAATCGATGTTCCGACCAGGCTCTCCTCTCAAGAAGGGGTACTCTGACACCCCCAGGAACCGTTCATACGTGATCATGAACAGCGTCTTGTACCACCTGCATCCCGTGAAGGTGAAGCGCCATGGGGTGCGGTTGTCCTACACGCTCTGCCTGGGTGGACTCAGCTTCTTCTTGTTCATCTTGCTCACCATCACCGGGATTTTCCTGATGTTCTACTACCGGCCAACCGCAGAGGCGGCCTACCTCGATGTCGAGGCCCTCTCAACATCGGTCGCCTTCGGTTCCCTGGTACGGAACATGCACCGCTGGGGTGCCCACTTGATGGTGCTTACCGTGTTCCTTCACATGTCGCGGGTGTTCTACCACGGCGCGTATAAGCCACCGCGCGAATTCAACTGGGTGATTGGCGTCATGCTGCTGCTCCTCACACTGCTTCTCTCCTTCACCGGGTACCTGCTCCCGTGGGATCAGCTGGCTCTGTGGGCCGTTACCGTTGGAACCAATATGGGAGGCTTCACGCCGATCTTTGGTCCAGGGGTGAAGTTCGCCCTACTCGGCGGAATCGAAGTGACCGGCAATACGTTGCTGCGCTTCTATGTGCTTCATGTGCTCTTTCTGCCGTTCATAATCGTCATCTTCATGGCCGTGCATTTCTGGCGGGTCCGTAAAGATGGCGGCATCTCGGGTCCCCTCTAGGAGAACGTTCGATGGTCGACATCCCAGAACATCTCCTCCTGCGGTCAGCCGAGGCCAAGGCCAAGGCACTCGGAGTGCCCGTTGAGCAGGTACTCGCCGAGATGCGCGGCGAGGCCCTGCCGCCTTCCGCTTCGACCACGCCTTCCGAAACGCCCGAAGTCTCCACTCCTGACGACTCCGAGACTTCGGCCGGCGAGGAGCCGGCCGTCGAAGCAGATGTGGTCGCGATTGGCGATGTGGCGGAACCAGAGGTCCAGGCCGACGCTCAGGCGGTCGAGCCCGACGTGGTGGAACAACCTCTCGCCGCGGTCGCAACTACAGGCGACGCCGGGCCGGACGTGGCGAACTCTCAACCGCCAGCATCAGGTGGTGACTCTCCGTTGGCCGCCACTGTCTCTCCACGCCCCGTGGCCCAGCCAGAGGCAGTACCTGAAGGAGTCAGGACCCAGCGTCTCCTGACGGTTGTCAAGGCCAGGGCGATTCAGCAAGTCAAGTCCTCGCCTGCCGACAAAGTGAATACCTGGCCGCATCTCATGATCGCGGAGTTCACGGCCTTGTTGGTCATGACGGGTTTCTTGATAATCCTCTCTGTCATCCTTCAGGCGCCGCTGCTCGAGTTGGCAAACTTCAACGCCACTCCGAACCCCTCCAAGGCGCCTTGGTATTTCCTAGGCCTCCAGGAATTGTTGTCCTACTACGACCCACAGATTGCAGGAGTCATAGTCCCTGGCATTTCTGGTCTGATCGGGTTCATGGCCATCCCGTACATCGACCGCAATCCCTCGACCAAGCCGTCTGACCGAAAATTCGCGATCTTGCTGTTCACCTTCTTTCTGGCCGGATCCGCGACTCTGACCATGCTGGGAGTCCTGTTCCGAGGTCCCGGCTTCAACTTCACCTACCCGTGGGCCGACGGGATCTGGTTTGATGATCTCAAGGATTGGGTGTACTTCGAATGACGACATCACAGATTCTCATCGTTGCGGTTGCGGCGGTCGGCGTGTTCGCCGTCCTTGGGGCTTTCGTCATTGCCTTCAAGCGCGGTGCGGACCCAAGCTCCGATTGGAGGCAGGACATTGATCGGGCCACCTCCAAGGCCGACCGATCCGAGCTGAACGAACCGGTCTCGGTGATGGCAGGAGTCGCGGCGACCGAATCGCCGGTCGAAGAGACGTTGGGTGATTCAACGGATGACGTCGAAGTTGCCGATCCGGGCGCGGTACATGCCGTAGACGTGATGAAGGTCGAAGAGCTATCTCCAGAAGAGGCGGGGGTGAATCGGCGGGCTTTCCTGACCAGGGCCCTTGGGGTAACCTTTGGCGCGTTTCTGGTCTTGAACGGCGTGGCGTATCTGGGCTTCCTTTGGCCCCGTTTGTCTGGCGGGTTCGGCTCTGCAATAGACGTTGGGACGGTCGCGGATCTTCGTGATCAGATAATTCAGCCGGACGGATCGATCATCCCTGCATTCGTACCAGAGGCCCGCGCCTACATCGTTCCTTTCGCGTCCAGCGACCTCAGTGGATCGCAGTTCAATGAGGCGTTGGTGGCCGGCGAGTTGACTGCCCTCTGGCAACGTTGCGTTCATCTCGGGTGTCGGGTGCCTTGGTGCGCGTCTTCCCAAGGTTTCGAATGCCCTTGTCACGGATCCAAATACAATTCTGTCGGCGAGTACAACGCGGGGCCGGCGCCGCGCAATCTCGACCGGTTCGAGGTCGAGCTGCAGGGGGACAGGCTGATTGTCAAGACCGCGAACATCATCCAGACACCACGAGCTCCGGTCTTCACGGTGGAGTACCCCCTTGGTCCCTCGTGCATCAGCATCTCCGCGGCCCCGGGGGTATAGGCGGCGATGCTCAACAGTCTTGTAATCACCCTGGTCGCTCTAGGCGCGATCGGTTGGTTCGCCTTCCTGGTGGGATCTGGCTCACGTCGAGGCGGCCGCGACGAGGTACCTGCCAATATGTCGGCGGCTGCAACCGATGACGAACTCGAAACGACTCGGCTGGACCGAGCCCTGATCGCCGCCGTTATCTCCTCCGCGTTTCTGGCGCTGGCGCTCCCGGTCTACTACCTGGGCGAGAATGATCGCCAGCTCGGATTTG
>CALCCX010000414.1 GCA_937900165.1 uncultured Acidimicrobiia bacterium
AGACAGATGTTTCCGGTCTCGCCGCTGGGCAGCTCGCTGCCGTCCTCTCCGAGGACACGCACGTCGTAGCCCGGAACGGGCCGCGTCGGGGAGCCGTGCTTCACCGGCTGCGGCGCGAGCCCCATGCAGTTGGCGGCAATCGGCCAGCCGGTCTCGGTCTGCCACCAGTGGTCGATCACCGGCACGCCGATCCGGCGCTCCGCCCATTGCAGCGTATCGGGGTCGGAACGCTCGCCGGCGAGGAAAAGGGTTTTGAAGCGGGACAGGTCGTACTTCTTCATCAGCTTGGCGTCCGGGTCCGCCGCTACCCAGACCCGATCCTCGAACGTGACAATCCGAGTGATCGTGTACAGGTCGCGTTCCTGGGCGGCGGCGATCATCTCGGCGGGGTCGTATACGGGTTCAACGGCACCAAGATCGATCGCCTGCTGCACCTGAGTTTCGTAGAGGACCGTTCCAGACTCATCTTTGGTGTCAAAAACCAGCGTGTTGACAATGGTTCGATCGGCCAGGTCGAGCAGGTCGGCGAACGAATCCGGCTCCATCGACACGTACCGAGAAACCCGCAGTCCCCTTACCTGCCTCGGAACCAAAACAACCTCCAGCGGTGCGATCCCGTCCCAATCGATCTCTTGGGGCAGCCAGGCGGGTTTGAAGACGGTCACTGGGCCGGGTACCTGTCCGTCAAGAACGAACTCGCCGGCCTCAGAGGTGGTCACCTGCTCACCGTTCACCTCAACTGAAACCCCGCCGAGGGGTCCACCGCCGTCGGTCACAACCTGGCCCCTCAACTCGAAAGTCGCCAGGGTCGTGGTTGTGGTTGGTGCCGACGTGGTCGTCGTGGCGATCGCCGTCGTCGGGGGGGCCTCCTGAATGGTCGAAGGGGTGGCTTGGCCGGCGGTGGCCTCGGTCACTCCGGGATTCGCCTGAGTACCGCTCGGAACGCAGGCGGTCGCCACCAGGGCGAACCCGACCAGTAGGGGCAGTCTCAACATGAGCGAAAGGGTACCCCTGCATCATTCCCACCCAGAGGAGCGTCTCAAGCCAAGGACTCCTAGGGTTGATACCATCGAGCGAGGGACCAAGGTGCAGTTCAGCGAAGAACACAACGCGTTCAGGCAACTCGTGCGCGAATACGTCGAACGCGAGATCAACCCTCACGTCGACGAATGGGAAGCTGCAGGAGAAATGCCGCTGCATGATCTCTTCGCGCAGATGGCCGAACTTGGATTCTTAGGGCTCGAGAGCCAGGAGGCTTACGGGGGTCAAGCAGCCGACCACCTGTTCACGCTGATTCTGGCAGAAGAGTTCGGCCGGGCCGATCATGGCGCGATCGGGATGGCAGTCGGGGTCCAAGTCGAAATGGCGACACCCTCGCTGGGGGAATTCGGAACTCCAGAGCAGAAGGAGCAGTACCTGAAACCGGCCCTCGAGGGGCGGGCGGTCACGTCGATCGCGGTCTCTGAACCTGGCGCCGGCTCAGACGTGGCCGGCATCCGTACCAAGGCGGTACGTGACGGAGACGAGTGGATCATCAACGGCTCGAAGATGTTCATCACTAACTCGCTCCAAGCCGACTGGCTGTGCGCGCTGGTCCGCACCTCTGACGAGGGCGGCTACGCGGGTATGAGCCAGATAATCGTGCCGACAGATGCACCAGGGTTCGAGGTTTCGGCCAGACTTGACAAGTTGGGCATGCGGGCGTCAGACACCGGGGCCCTTTCATTCATGGATTGCAGAGTGCCGGTTGCCAATACGATCGGCACCGTCGGCCGGGGATTCCAACAACAGATGAACCAGTTCATCCACGAACGCATGTGGGCGAACTACAGCTCACTTGGTGGCATGGAGCGTGCCTTGGATCGGACCAAGGCCTACCTGAAAGAGCGTCACGCGTTCGGCCAACCGCTCATGGCCAACCAGTACCTGCAATACCGGCTCGCAGAATTGGCCGCAGACGTCGACCTGCTCCGTCACTACAACCTGGCGACCGCCGCGGCCTACATGGCGGGCGAGAATCCGACCAGGATGGCCACAATCGGAAAGCTCAAGGCCAGCCGCCTAGCCCGTGAGGTGGCCGACTGGTGCCTCCAGTTCCATGGTGGAACCGGATATATGGAAGAGACATGGACCGCCCGGTACTTTCGCGACACTCGGCTGGCCTCGATCGGAGCCGGATCAGACGAAACGATGCTCCAGGTTCTCGCTCGGATGGACGGATACTGGGTCTGATGCACACGGCCCGGCCGCCCGACCGCGGCCAAAATGCTCGAAGTGCCGCCGAACCTGGGAGCCCCAGTGTCGCTATAGCGACGTTGGGAACCCTGGGTTGTACCCTGGGTTCGCCAAATCCCGCCCGCTCAGTCTTCGGCGACGTGGTCGAAGCGGGCGAGGCCGAGGCGGTCGATCATGTCGGCACTGGTTCGTCTGCGACCCTTGCCAACCGGCATGCCGGTGGCGTCGGCGATACGGTTCATCATTTCGAAATTGCCGATCACGCCCGCCGCATCCACCGTCGCCTCCCAACCCAATGCTGACCTCAACGCCGACCGTGCAACCGAAATCTCGGACGCAGATCCACCAAGTACCGCATCGACGAAATTGAGCAACTCAATGCCTCCATGGAGTCGTGGATCAACGTTGCGGTCGGTGACCGCCAGCAGATCGACCGTGTGACCAAGGGCATGGACACTCGAACTGAGCATCTCGAGGTGGCTGACCACTCAATAGAAGCATTCGTTCAAGGCCGACGTTCTGGCTGCCACAAGTTCCATCTGCGCTCGGTCGAGGCCTCTGGTGAATACCGGATCTGCCATTTGTTCCATCGTGAGATAGGCAGGGCCGTGGAAGTCGAACATCGCGTTCATCTCTGAAGGCACCAGGCTCAATGCACTCACGATCGAGGTACCTCCAACCATCGGGACCCATGCTCTCCGATACCTGGCGTCGCTTGCAACTTCTCCGCTGGGCGATCCGTCCACCGGTGCTGGAAATGGTTCGGGCTCGGCGCCGAGTCCCCGCAAGATCGAGTCCGCGGCAGACGTCCGAGAAACTACGCCGATCAGCTCGACATAGCTTTGGGGGTCGAGTCCCGCTTCAGTCCACTTTTGCACATCACCAACACGGACAGACGCAGGGCGGGCGCCCAACACAGCGGCAGCCTCCGCGGCAGTGGCCGACAGGGCGTCTTCAGTCAATGACACACCCGACCTCGCAGCCCTCGCATGGGCCGCCAGGCTGATTCGTTGCATCCCAGTCCAGGTCGCTCCCGGTTCAGCCAGGCGAACCCAATCGCGGCGAAGGCCGGCGACCAGGTCATCTCGGATTGGCTGTTCGAGGGAGAGCATCGCAAACGCCATCGCCCCAAGTTACCCGGGTTCGCCGCATGCGCACCTCACCAGACCTCTCACGCCAACCATGCTTCCCCTACACCGGCATCACTCCTAGTCTCATGGTTCAAAGGGAACTGAAGCCTGTTGTCGCCTGGCTGCGCGACCGGCTGCGTTAGATTTTCAAACGAACCTGCCAGGGAGATTCCAAATGCGCAAGAAGCTCGCTCTCACCGCCGTAGCCTTTGGGTTGGTTGTAGCCGCCTGTGGTGGAGGCTCCGACGCGACGACCACGACCGCCGGCTCACCCGCCGCGACCTCCGAAGGCGGCTCATCAACCGATGCGGCAACGACGACCACGGCTCCACCGCCGGTCGAAACATCAACAACCGTGTCTGCAGTCGCGCCGGTCGGAACGAACGAGTATTGCCAGCGACCAGACGGAACGGACCCGTTCGACGATTTCAACCCCCTCGGCGCCAACCTCGAGGAACAGGTCCAGGACCTTCTGGCCCTCATAGATCAGATGGAGGCGAATGCGCCCGGCGAGATCGCCGCGGATGTCGCGGTGATGGCCGACGCCGCCCGGTTGATGGCCGAGATCTTCGCCGAATACGATTATGACCTGTTGTCGATCCCACCGGACGATCCGCGCTTCCTGGCGTTCCAGGCGCCCGAACTAGAGGAAGCCTCACGCAACATCGCAGCATATTGCGGGATCGACATCGATGATGTGAACGCTGCAACGGACGACGGTGGCATCGTCGGCGGCATCGGAACCTCAGAGCTTCCTGAAGACTTCCCCGAGGCCCTCGTACCACCGGGCTTGGAGGGACTGGACAATGCCGGGGCCGGCGGAGTGTTCATTTCGTCGTCTGCGACTTTCGACGAGGCGTACGCCTTTTATCAGGAGTTGCTGGGCGATCCGGCTGACCAGTCCCAAGGGTCTGCCACATTCAGCGGCGTGTTCGAGGGTCAGCAACGAATCGTGAACATCACCGACAACCTCGACGGATCTATCCTGATCACCATCATCAGCCTTTGATCAACCGCGCTCTCGTCTGCATTGAGCGAAGGAGTGGCCCTCGCATCCGACCGCCCCAGTGGCCTTGGCTACGGTTCCACATGTCCGATTGTTAAAAAAGCCCGCCACAATCACGCCGATGCAGATCACTCAGAGTCTGAGGACGCTTGTAGCAGGCGTAGTGATCATCTCTGCCTGCGGTGGTGCCGGCGACCCGACGGCCGAAGAGCCGCCCTTGTTCACTTTGCCCTCCACAGCGCCGCCTCCAGACCTCGTGACCTGCCGAACAGATGCAGACGCGGGGATTGAGGCGACTCGTCTGGCGATGGAACTGGCCGAGAACTTCGAGCCATCCTCACTGGTGGCAGGCCGTTGGACCACCACCCTCACCGAACAAGACCCGGACCTCGCCGATCTGCTCGATCGACTGGAGACAACCGAACGGCAGTGTGAGACCGCCGAAATCCTCTCCATCGTGGTCATTGATCGATCAGACGAGGTTTCGCCTACATCGTTCGAGCAGTCAATCGTCTGGCTCGATTCATTCGGTCCGCTGGTCGGCGTTGCGCAGATAGTCGATCCAGCGGACGCAGGCGCATACGTAGATGCCTTCCCCGGCCAGCGAGTCGAATACCCAACCACGCTGGATCTGGAAACGATCAGGACCTGCGAGGGCCTCAACACCGACCTGGCAACTCAGATCTCCGGATTCCAGGCCGTGTGGGACGGGCTGACGCCACTGGATCTCGCGGCTTCGCCCCCTCCGCTGGATCCGGGAGCGGCTATCCAGGCGGCTCGTCTACGAGCGGCCGAGCTGGGTTGCAGCGTGTTCGAGTTGGCAGAGGCGGCTCTGCTCGAACTGACTACGACACCCTCAACGAGCTTCGTCGGCCGGTCCCAACGGCTCACCTACGGAAGCTGGATATTGGACACGATGATGGCCCCCTTCATCATCAATGAAGACGACCTGATCGCAGAACCGATCGCGGGATCGGCCGGGTTGGCGGGTTTCTCGATCGCCAACCGGTCTGATGTCGCCCAAACAGGCATCGCCCTGATCGTCGAAGGCGACACGATCATCGAGGGTGAGCGACTAGACCCTGGCCAGTCGGTTTGGGTGCTGTTCGCAGGTGATCGCAGCCTCCCCGCATACACCTTGACCTGGTCGGAGTGACAGCCAGACTTTGATTCCATCACCCCCGCAGCCCAATTGAATCCGAGGAGTGCGACTTGGCGGCCGCGTCGACCCTTGCGACGAAACATCGGGCTTCACTGTTGCGGATATGCACGAAGGCAACTCTCTCGTCCGCGAGGAGGTCGTCTAATGCGCTCTCAACGTCGCGGGTCGGCGCGAACTCGCCGACGAAGTGAGAGCCGTCGTCGTAGGCGAACAGCGTGAGCGGCAACCCCCTGATCTCGACAGGAACTCCTGGATGCGCGTGTGGCGTGCATGGTTCTTCGTGTATGAACACCGGGCCGGCATAGTCGCCGGTGGCAGATCCGAACGGGTTGTACAGGAAAAGCAGTCGGCGCTCACCTTCCACGAACGCCATGAGGCATTGCCGACAGGGCCCGTAGCCGTCAGGACCGGCGACATCCACCTTGACGTCATAGTCGTATCCGTAGATCGGATCGGTGCGGGTCGAGCGCACATGATCGGCGATACCTCGACTGATCGGCGAGAGCCAAACGCTCATCGGGTTGCCTCCAGGTGGTTGCGTACTCGTACAACGGGCCGGCTAACAGGTCCGTGAGATCCACCGCGCCCATTACACCTTTCTGACAGGGTGACGCAACACCGTCTTGAGCTTTTCGGGAGCTGTGCGCCGAGGATCACCGAGATAGATCTCATGGTGATGGCCATTTTCCACGAGACCGTTGGCCGGCATGAACTCTTCGTGCATCCGGGCAATGGTCGGGCCCTCCTCCGAGTATGGCCCAATGTGCATGATCTGTACCGAGAGGCCTTCGTCGAAAGACTCGAGGCGGAGGCTGTCCGGTGGCGTGCCCAACTTCTTCTCTGCCTTCGCCGCGCCGGCATCGAATAGCTCCGCGGTGATCCAGTCTGGCTGCATGATCATCATCGTCCACTGCCACGAATCCCTATCCCCATCGATGAACGCCGCGTTGTCCTCTGCCCACCAGAGACCCTCCATCGGAAGAACGCCGTAGTCCCGGCCAAGCTCCTTCTTCGACATGAACTTGATGGGATAGCTGACCCCGTACAGCCACTCGACCGCCCGCTGGTAGTCCTCGGCGTCGGGGTCGCCCTGACCGTCGACCTTGACGAACTGCATCTCGGGCACCTCGACGATGGCGAACTCCTTAGCCGACGGTCGGTACAAATGTTTGAGTGTCTTCTTGAAATCGACTTTGTCCATTGTCTTTCCTCCTAGTTTCGAGAGTGCCCCGTCGATCCAGAGCTGCTCCGCCTCGAGTTGACCGATGGAGAACTCGAAGAGCATGTCTACAAAGTCGGGGAGTGGCTGTTGTTCGTTTCGGCGCTCTGTGATCAGGTCGATGGTTTCGGCGATCGTTGTCCGGCGGGTCTGCAATGCGGCCAACCCATCCGTCGGCTCCAGGGCGGGCCAGTTCGCCATTCCGAGCAGAAGCGACGGGTACACAGGATGCGGTTCGGCGATCGCCCTTCGTGTCTGCTCGACAAGAGCTCGATATCCGGCGTCCGTCGGCGTGAACACCTTGGCTGCCTTGGCATGATCGGCAGTTGTCCGATGGGTCACCAAAGCGGCCTTCTCGAGTTTGGCGAGGACGTAGTAGATGGAGGAAAACCCGATTTCGGTCCATTCCCGCATTCCGCGCTCTTCGATGACCTGCTCGAGTTCATACCCGTGCCGAGGGGTCTCTCCCAAGAGGCTCAACACCGCAAACTCGACGTTCGTGAGTTCTCTCATTCCTCTATTCTAGTACTAGAATATACTCTTGGATTGTTAAGGTTGCTCTCCGAAAGCCAACTGTCTCAGAGGCGAGGGAGTGTGCCATGTCCGATCACATCCCCGAAGAGTTGCGCGGTCTTTTGGACCGGCCGATCATCGCGGCGCTGGCGACGATCATGCCCGATGGGCACCCACAGGTCACACCTGTCTGGTGTAGCTATGACGGGACGCATGTGATCATCAACACCACGGCCGACCGACTGAAGCACCGCAATATCGTTGCTCGTCCGCGAGTGACCCTCATGGTGGTCGATCCTGACGATCAGTTCCGGTATCTGGAGATTCGGGGTGCCGTGGAAGAAATCACCGCGGAAGGGGGCGGCGAGTCGATGGACGAACTGTCTCTGCTCTATACGGGCCAACACAAGCGTTATGGGATCGAGGCACCGCCCCGCGAGGAATCGGAACGGCTTGTCTACAAAATCAAGCCGGTGCGAGTGAGCTTCAATCCACTCACTCGGAATACTGGCGGGAAAACGAGGTAATTGGTCTGGGGGCCGATCCGCCGCGGTATCATGGTTGGGCCATGTCAGGCGCTCCCTTTCGCAACATCGCGTTGATCGCGCACGTCGACCATGGAAAGACCACCCTCGTCGACGCCATGCTGCACGCCACCGGCGTGTTCGGCGACCATCAAACACGGGTTGATCGAGTCATGGACTCGAACGACCAGGAGCGTGAGCGGGGTATCACAATCCTCGCCAAGGCGGCATCGGTCGAGTGGAAAGGCACCAAGATCAACCTGGTCGATACGCCAGGCCACGCGGATTTTGGTGGTGAGGTGGAACGAGCTCTGACCCTGGTCGATGGTGTCCTGCTGCTGGTCGACGCGGCCGAAGGTCCGATGCCCCAGACTCGGTATGTGTTGTCCAAGGCCCTCGGCGGGGGACTGCCTGCCGTGGTCGTCATCAACAAGGTAGACAGACCGGACTCGCGAATCGAAGAGGTCGTCGACGAGATCTACGAACTCTTCTTCGACCTGGACGCCGAAGATCACCACATCGAGTTCCCGATCATCTCGTCCATCGCTCGCCACGGAAAGGCCATGGCGGGTGTCGGGATGCCGCCAGAAGACGCGGACCTGGCTCCGCTGCTCGACGCAATCGTCGATACCATTCCCGGCCCATCTGGAGACCCGGATGCTGCCCCCCAGGCTCTGGTCACCAACCTGGATGCCTCCGACTACTTGGGCCGTTTGGCGATTGGCCGAGTCAACCGCGGCACATTGCGCCAGGGTCAACAGGTAGCGCTGTCTAGATCTGACGGCTCGGTGATCACCCGCAAGCTCCAGACGCTGATGGGCTTTGTCGGGCTGGACCGGGAAGAGGTCACAGAGCGGGTGGCAGGCGACCTGTTCGTCGTGGCCGGGTTCCCAGAGGTCGAGATCGGCGACACCATCACCGATCCCTCGAACCCGGAACCGCTCGAGCGTCTCACCGTCGATGAGCCCGTGCTGCGGATGACATTTGGGGTCAACACATCTCCGCTGGCCGGTCGAGCGGGCAAATTCGTGACCTCACGCCAGATCAAAGAGCGTCTCGACAAGGAGGTGCTCGGCAATGTTTCGATCCGGCTGGGCAAGACCTCGTCTCCGGAGGTCATCGAGGTAGCCGGGCGCGGGGAGTTGCAGCTCGCGGTTTTGATTGAGTCTATGCGCCGGGAGGGATACGAACTCCAGGTCAGCCGTCCAGAAGTCATCGTCAAGGAGATCGACGGGAAACGCCACGAGCCGGTCGAGCGGGCCGTGGTGGATGTGCCAGACGAACATGTCGGAACCGTCACTCAGGCGGTCGCCCCCCGCAAAGGAGAGGTAATGGAGCTCA
>CALCCX010000415.1 GCA_937900165.1 uncultured Acidimicrobiia bacterium
ACCATTTGCAGGCTCATGTCTTCTCGTCCGCCGAACGCGCCGCCGATCGCCGGGTAGATCACTCTGACTTCTTCGAGTGGGAGTTCGAGGGCATGGGCGATCTGGCCTTGGTCCTCGTGGGTCCATTGTCCTGCGATCTCGACGGTGACTCTGCCTTGGTCGTCGATGTAGGAGACTGCAGCCTCGGGCTGGAGATAGGCATGTTCCTGATGAGGGAGGATGTATGTGCCCTCAACCATGTGGTCCGCCATTGCCCAGCCGTCTTCCATGTCCCCTTTGCGGATCTTCAGCTGGTAATAGGTGTTGGTTTCGAGCCCGTTCTCGGGGTGGACCAATGCTCCATCCGGATCTGTCTCGGAGAACGCCGGTGCCATCCGAAGTTCCTCCCAGGTGATTTCCAGCGCTTTCGCCCCAGCCAGAGCAGCCTCCGGCGTCTCGGCGACCACGACGGCAACCTGATCTGCTTCCCATCTGGACACGTCTGAAGGCACCTTCGATCTGCCGGTTCCGTCGACGCCAACCAATACCGGCTGGTCGAACATGGTGAGCCCGTACTCGTTCATCGGTATATCTGCTGCCGTGAGGACTTCGACCACACCATCCGTCGCGAGAGTGAGAGCCGTGTTCATGGAAACCATCCGCGCATGCGGCTGGTCAGAGAAGACAACCTTGGCCGTGAGTGCGTCTTTGGCCTTCAGATCTCCCGGATAGAGGGCAGCTCCGGTCACCTTGGCGTAACCGTCAGGCCTGACCGCGTCCGTTCCGATGGTCATGACGCTGCGCCTTGACCTGTCGTCAGGAGGGCTTCGATGATCGACTCGTATCCGGTGCAGCGACAAATGTTTCCCCCGAGCCCATCACGAATCTCCGAAGGCGTCAGGCCATCGTGTTCTTCGATCAGCGACGAAGCGCACATCACAAAACCCGGAGTGCAATAGCCGCATTGCACCGCCCCGAGATCGACCAACGTGTCTTGAAGGTGGCGATCTCTCAGGGTGTTCAACCCCTCGATGGTGATAACCGAGTGTCCGTCTGCTGCAGCGGCCGGCACGAGGCAGGCGAGTACGGCCTGGCCATCCATATGGACTGTGCAGGCGCCGCATTCTCCCTCACCGCAACCCTCCTTGGTTCCGGTCAGGAGGGTGCCTGTGTCGCCGTGGGCGTTGGTTCGAATCCAATCGAGGAGCGTTTCGCGTGTGCCGTTGTGGCCGGCGAAATCCGTGCCGTTGATGGACACGTCGATGCTGTCTGTGGACCCGATCGAGGCTGGATCAGATGGTCCGGGAGTCTCTCCATTGCTCAGCGTGATGACTCGTTCGGGCCACATTTGTGCTTCTGAGTTGTTGGCGAGAGCCTTGAGCATCCTGGAAACGGTCAGATGCACCATCTGGGTCCGGTATTGCGCGCTGGCCCTTCCGTCGCTGATGGGGTTGACCTCGGCGGCGGCTGCCTGCGAACAGGTCTCGATCGTCTCTTCGGTCAGCGGACGACCCGCCAAGAGGTCGGAGGCATCGGCCAAAACGACTACCGGAGCGACACTGCCGAGGGCAATCCGGGCTCCATCTACGACCCCATCGGATCTCGAAAGAACAACCGCGGCGTGCACAACCGAAATTGAGATCGGAAGAGCGTCGTGTAGGGAAAGAGTGTAGATCTCGGTGGTCGCCGTATCATTAAAAAAAAAAATACAGAAAAATAAAGATGAATCGTCATTACTTGAACTTGGATCAGACAACAAGGTACTGTCTGCCAAAGCACAGAACACAGCGAC
>CALCCX010000416.1 GCA_937900165.1 uncultured Acidimicrobiia bacterium
TTAGTTTTTTTTTTTTCAAGCAGAAGACGGCATACGAGATATATCAGTGTGACTGGAGTTCAGACGTGTGCTCTTCCGATCTATGGGCAAGGGCCTTCTCGGCGGAGACTGAACCCACCACAGATTTTACGGAAGGGTCGTAGCGTCGTTGCGGCCCTTCTGCGCGCCTGGACAGGCCGCCATGTCTGACGTGCCATGACTAGTCACCACGCGCGAAAAGTAGATGCCCCTCTGGAATGGGGTGGCCGTAGCCGATTCAATAGGTGCAATGTCCACAGGAGTGGTCCGGCTTTGGAGTCCCTGATGAAACGCAAGGCTAAAACGCACGACGCTACACACCTCGTCGAGACACACCGGATCGGGGCGGGCCTCCTCAGGCAAGTATGCGTCGACTGTGCTTTCGTGAGTGTGCAAGACTCGAGCGAGCATTTTCAGGTCGGTAAGTCCGGCATTCCTGCGTGGATGAACGCTGTGGCGGAAAAGTTTTCGATGAGTATCGCTTCGTAGTTTGCCGCCGGCCTGCCGCGGAAGCATATCGAGAAATGTTCAAGCGGCTGCTGGCGAAAGGCTGTTCGAGAGGTGGTTTTGAACAGGGAGCCCACCTCTCGAACACTTTGAGAAAAGGCCCCTCGTTTTGGCGAGGGGCCTTTTCTCGTTTGTGGGCGTTGAGGGATTTGAACCCACGACCTCTTCCGTGTCAGGGAAGCGCTCTCCCCCTGAGCTAAACGCCCATTTGCGTCGGAGCTGCCTGTCGGCTGAGCCAATTGTACTAGCTCGTCGACGAAGAGTCGACGCCCCCACGAGGCGACGCCCGGAATCGAACCGGGGTGACAGGTTTTGCAGACCCGCGCCTAACCACTCGGCCACGTCGCCAAGATCCACAGCCCAGGTCTCGGGCCGTCGAAGTCCGTAGCGAATCAGAAGGCAGACCGCTCGCGCCTGCTTGCGCGATTGTGTCCACCTTCGAGCGGAAGACGGGATTCGAACCCGCGACCTCAACCTTGGCAAGGTTGCGCTCTACCAACTGAGCTACTTCCGCGATCAGCACTCAAGTCTAGCGGCAATGAGGCATCGCGGATATTCGTTCAGGCGTCCTCAAACACCGGATGATCCAAACCCGCCCGCGCCCCGTTCCGTCGAATCCAACTCGTCGACAACCTCCACATCCAAGACGACCACGGGGCTCACCACCAACTGGGCGATCCGATCCCCGCGGGAGACCGTGACCGGCGCATCCCCATGGTTGATGAGTAGAACACGGATTTCCCCGCGATATCCGGAGTCGATCAGACCGGGGCTGTTCACGATCCCAATGCCGTGTTTGGTGGCCAAACCACTCCTCGGGAGGACCAGCCCAGCGTGGCCTTCTGGGATCGCTACTGCAATGCCCGTTCCAACCGATTGGCGTTCGCCTACTCCCAATATGAACGAGTCTGCTGAGGCCAGATCAAGGCCGGCGTCGCTGCTGTGAGCTCGCCGCGGTTTTGGTAGTTCCGCATCCAGCATCTGAACGCTAATGTTCATAACAGTATCCCTAGTCGGGGGGCTTGGAGCCGGGCGGAGACGGTACCAGGAAGCGACGGCGCCTGTGCGTACGACGTCTCTAACAAGAACCGACACCTACGATGGTCAGGCCTAGGCGTGCTGACCGCACCACGTGAGACGCGCCCCAAGAGGGGTCGGCATCGCGCCACAAACCGGTGGGGCCTTTATCGATCCAGCCACCGAGACGCAGACGGAAACCTCGTTTCGTTGCTGATTCCCGCCTGGCGGACTCCAGTTGTCCACACTCGGCCCGCGGACGGCAGGCCCCGCTCCACCGTAGATCTTTCGGCGATACCGGCGCTGCCCCTCCCATTACGGCCTCGGTCTTTGCAACCCAAGGGCGAACCGAGAGATCAATCCGAAGCAGCTTCGACGACCGCCCCCTCTCCGGAAACGATAACCCCCGAGCGGCTCGCTTCCATTCTTGATATGGTGCCCGTCCGAATTCCTCACCACGGTGCCGACTGGCGCCCGACCCCGATATCGTTCGAGGTCATCGTTCCTCCACCAGTGGTCGAGGTCGAGGAGTCGGCCTCAAACGATCCTCATAGCGTCATCCTTGGCCCGATCATCGATCTCAGGGCCGGACCGGCCGCAGCGGCCCAGTCCACCAGAACCATCTCAGAAGTCGTTACCGAGACACCGTCGGATTCTCCTGAGGCTTCAGTGGTTGTGGACCGGGCCGTCATGCTCCCGCCGGCCGGCAAGGAACGCGGCACCTTCGCGAACATGCTCGGATTCGGCGAAGACGAAGTGTATTTTGGGCCGACCGCCTCGATCCAGCTAGACCAACCGGCTCGCTCGCATCGGTTGATTGCCCATGTTGTGACCCAGCCAGTCGAACTCATGCCGCCCGATCCAGAACAGAGTGACTGGGACGAGTTGCCCGGCTTGGCGGATGTGAGGATGGACAACCCGACCGACACACAGACCCTGGTCGCAAGGTTGTGGGACGCCACCAACGAAGAACCGATCCTCGGGCATGTCGATGTGCCGGAACCGTCAGCTCCTAGTCGAGTGTTGCTCGGATCCAAGCGCTGGAGGTGGTCGGTTCTGGGCGGACTCGCCATTTCGATCGTGCTGGTGTTCGTCGCCGGCTCGGCGATTGGGCGAGCTCCCATCGAAGCGGCCAGGGAACGTGCGGTTGCGTATAGTGCGTCGGCCCAACAACTCGCCGACTCACTCGGCCCGCTCGATGATGTGATCGGCGACATTGCGACCCTGGACGCTCCAGAATTCGATCTTGGTGCGCTGGTCGCCGTGTTGGATGATACCGACGGGGTGGCCCGCGAGGTCGCGGCTCTCACGTCTGAGCCGCTGCCCAACCCCGCCCTTCTCGGGTCGTCGGTTGAAATAGACCGGCTCAGATCGCCCCAAGAATTGCTTCAGCGGGCTGCAGCGAGGGCTTCGGCTGTTGAGCGGAGATTGGGAGATGCCCTGACGTACCAACTTGGCATGGCCGACTCCTTCCGATTGCCCGACCTGCCCGTGGTAGCCGCGCCAACCGAGGTGGGAGAGATCGGCGCCGGACTCAGCGTCGCTTTCTCGTCCACGGCAGTGAGTCTCGGTTCGTTGCCAGATGATCCGTTCTTCGCGTCTCACAAGCGCGCCGCAACGGAACTGCTTTCAGACCTTCAGGAGAGACAAATCGACTACCTAGATGCTCTCAGGCAATCCGATTCGGCAAGGGCCGGCATTGCCAGACGGGAAATCGTGGCGTCTGTCGACGCCATTAGGGGAGATCTCGGAGAACCCCTCGGGGCAATGTCGCGGTGGGCTGAAGATCAGCTGGCGGGTTTGGCGGAGTTGATCGAGAGCGTCGACGAACAACTCGACTGAGCCGAGCCGCGAACCTGCCCTGGCTGATTGCTCAGTCGGCTCGCTCGAGAGCGGCGGCCTCGCGCTCGAAATCGCTTGCGTCTCGGAATTCCTTGTGCACGCTTGCGAAACGCAGATATGCCGCCTCGTCAATGGTTCTCAGATATTCGAGCACCATTCTTCCGATGTCGTCACTGGTAACCGCACCCTGGCCGACCCGTAGGTCGGTCTCGATCCGTCCGACCGCCACAGCTATTTCCTCTGACGGCACGCTGTCCGCAAGAGCCCTGATGAGTCCGTCTCTGACCTTGTCGGAATCGAACGCCTCATGGCGGCCATCACGCTTGACGACTACAAATGGCACTTCAGCCCTCTCATACGACGTGAAGCGTTGCGAGCATGATTCACATTCACGGCGCCTACGCGTCGCTGCACCACGTTCAATTGGACGGCTGTCGATGACCTTGGTGGCCGCGTGGAAACAGAATGGGCATCGCATAGGCGAGCCAGGGTACCCGAGCGATTTCAGGTACGTTTCCGGACGAAGAGGACGTAGCCACGCTGGTCCCGCTGACGCGACTTGGCCGCTTGCTCACGCAGGCAGATCCTGCGCCCCATGAGCGAAGGAGCCCACTGCTTTGGGTGGCGCAGCAAGACGACCTTCCCTGACGGCCTAGATCGGAAGAGCACACGTCTGAACTCCAGTCACACC
>CALCCX010000417.1 GCA_937900165.1 uncultured Acidimicrobiia bacterium
GGTACTCCCCGCCATTCGCGCCCGCGAGGTCCTCGATTCCCGTGGGCATCCAACGATTGCGGCTGCGGTCCACCTGGCTGGAGGTGTTTTCGGACGGGCGTGGGTCCCTTCAGGGGCATCGACGGGGGCGCTCGAGGCAGTAGAGCTTCGAGATGGTGGAGACCGCTTTGGCGGTAAGGGCGTGGCGCGGGCTATCGCCAACATCACAGATACGATCACGCCCGCCGTTGTCGGGCTCGACGGCACCGATCAAGAGGCAATCGATCAGCTCATGATCGATCTGGACGGGACGCCCAACAAGGCGAACCTCGGCGCCAACGCGATTCTGGCTGTCTCCTTGGCGGTAGCCAGGGCAACGGCCGCAGAATTGGGAGTTCCGCTCTTCCGATATTTGGGAGGACCGGCCGCCCGTCTGATGCCGGTCCCGATGCTCAACGTCCTCAACGGTGGGGCACATGCCGCCAACTCTGTGGACATACAAGAGTTCATGTTGGCCCCAGCCGGATTTCCGTCATTCAGGGAGGCCCTGCGGGCAGGTGTGGAGATATACCACCAGCTCAAGAAGGTCTTGGCCGGTCGCGGGCTTGCCACGAACGTCGGAGATGAGGGTGGTTTCGCTCCTGACCTCGCCACCAACCGCGAGGCCCTTGAGCTACTCGTCGAGGCGATCGACGGCGCCGGTTACAAGGTCGGCGAAGAGGTCGGTCTAGCGCTGGACGTCGCTGCTTCGGAGATCCACCGAGAAGGCAAATACGAAATCGACGGCGGTTCCGTTTCGGCCGCCGGCATGATCGAATACTACGAGGGCCTCGTAGACGAGTTCCCCCTGGTGTCGATCGAGGACGGCCTAGCCGAGGACGATTGGGACGGCTGGAAAACTCTGACCGATCGGCTCGGGTCCAAGGTCCAACTGGTTGGCGACGACATCTTCGTTACGGACGAAGAAATGCTCCGCAAGGGCATCAGGTTGGGCGTGGCCAACTCAGTGCTGGTCAAAGTGAATCAGATCGGCACCCTGTCCGAGACATTGCACACAATGGAGCTGGCGCTCGCCAATCGTTACGGTCGGATGGTCTCGCATCGCTCAGGCGAGACCGAAGACTCGTTCATCGCCCACCTGGCTGTGGCGACCAATGCTGGACAGATCAAATCTGGTGCTCCTGCCCGCGGGGAACGCACCGCCAAATACAACCAGCTTCTGAGGATCGAAAGCCAACTTGGCAATCAGGCCCGTTTCCCTGGCTTTGCAACGTTTGGCGGCCCGAGGCCGGTCGGCGGCTCTTTGGTTGAGGCGAAATGACCCTCTCGCAGCCGCCTAGGTCCGTCTGATGGTCCGGACTCGTTCCCGTTTGGGCATTGTGATCCCGCTGATCCTGGTCGTGATATTGGCGATCGTTCTCACGAACGTGTTTCCCTTCCGACGGATCCTTGGACAGCAGCGGGCCGTCGACATTGCCAACACCCAGCTTGTCGTCCTTCAGGAGGAGAACACCCTGTTGGAGGCTGAGGCTGAAGCGCTGCGGTCGGATGCCGAGATCGAGAGAATCGCCAGGGCCGACTTCGGGTTCGTTAGGCCAGGGGATAGGAGTTTCGTGGTGGTGGAGCCGGCGGCTCCTCAGTTCGATGACTTCGTACCCCCGATCGATCCAGAACCAGAGCCACTCGAGTCTCGATCCTTCGGAGGAGCCGTTTGGGACTTCTTGACCGGCCGTGATTTGGTGGAAGATGGCTGAGCAGACGCCAAATGATGATGAGGTCGTGGCCGTCCAAATTGGACGGCCATTGCGCGCCCATGCCAATGTGGTGTCACGCTGCCCCCTAGGTCTGCCCGTTGTCACCCAGGTGCCGCCGATCCTCGATGACGGAACCCCGTTTCCGACAATGTTTTGGCTGAGTTGTCCGTTGGCGGTGTCCAGGATCGGCCGACTGGAGGGCGCAGGAGGGGTCAAAACGATGGAATGGCGAGCGGACGCTGTTCGGGAGTTCGGGGTTGCTCTGCTCGAGGCCAATCGACGATATGAGGCAAACCGAGACGCTCTCGTTCCCGATGGTGCAAGCCCCTCGCCGAGCGGAGGTGTGGGCGGAGTCCGGGTCGGGGTGAAATGCCTACACGCTCATTATGCCGATTCGCGTGCAGGAAACCGCAATCCAGTCGGTGAAATGGTCACGCCGTGGGTCGAACCGCTCGACTGCACGAACCCATGCGTCATCCAATCCGACACCACCTGGATCTCCAATCGGGCCTGGACCGAGCCACGTTGAGGCGAACCCTGGGTACTACTCGGGGTTCCCTCGGTCGCTATAGCGGCACTGAGCGCCCCAAGTTCGTGGAAAGTAGGCAAGAATAGGGCTTTGCCCGGGTGACGGAATTGGCAGTCGTGGCGGACTTAAACTCCGCTGTCCGTTATGGACGTGTGGGTTCGAATCCCACCCCGGGCACAATCTGGCTTGCGGGTCCGACGCAATCCGGCTTCGTGCAGTGGGACTCAGCCGATACGGAGGCTGATCTTCGCCTGGGGAGGGCTCCTACGCCGCGGACGAGGCCGGTGGCGCGGGCGTCATGCAGTGCATTCCGCCTACTCGGACCCAATGATCTGCATAGTCGCGGTGGGGTCCGTCGATTGTGAACATCTCGTCGATCAACATTGCCATCGTCGTTGTGTCCGGCACATAGGACGGCAAGTTCAAGTCTTCACGCCCGATCTGAGCCCGTAGTTGGGTCACCATTCTTTCTATATCGGCCCCGCCGGCCCCGCCCTGAGTAGTCCTGGGCCCGCGGCGCGATATAGCCAGAACCTTCCTACCGCCCGCTAGATGCTCTCTCTAGTCCGCGCCCTTTGGCGTCGCTCCACGGGCCTGGCTTGGTTCTTTATGCCCCCTAGAGGGGGTGAGGCGGTACCGTTTGTCCAGAATGCGCATTCTGGTGGTAGAAGACGAAGCTGAATTGGCCGACGCGGTCCAGCGTGGTTTGCAACGTGAGGGCTACGCCGTCGACGTCGCGTACGAAGGAGACGAGGGGCTCGACAAGCTCTCCTACACCAGCTATGACTTGATTTGCCTCGACCTCAATCTGCCAGGGACCGACGGCCGGGAAATCGCGAGACAGGTTCGGGCCGGGCTGGGATTCGGAGACGAGCCACCTCGAATCCTCATGCTGACCGCCCGCGATTCGCTCGATGATCGGGTCGCGGGCCTGGACGATGGCGCGGATGACTATTTGGTCAAACCGTTCCAGTTCGCCGAGTTGGCCGCCAGAGTGAGAGCTCTTCTGCGTAGGGATGCGGGACGATCTGGCGCAATATTGACGGTCGGCAGCCTGGAGCTGGACGCCGCTCGCCATAGGGCCACGCGTCACGGACAGCCGCTCGACCTGACTGCCAAGGAGTTCGCACTCTTGCGGTATCTGATGCTGCATTCCGGCCAGGTCTTGACTGCCGAACGGTTGTTGGAACACGTTTGGGATGAGCACGCGGACCCATTCACCAACACAGTGAGGGTGACCGTCTCCAATCTGAGGCGCAAGCTTGGTGACGAGCAACCGATCGAAACTGTCGTCGGCAGTGGATACCGGCTGACGGAGAATGGGTGATGCGTCAATTCCTGAGATCGATCCGAGTCCGGATCGCGGTCGTGTACTCGGCCATCGTGTTTGGTCTCAGCGCGGTGGCGCTCGGCGGAGTGTACATCGCCCTCAAAAGCCAACTCTCCTCAGATCCCGTCACGAGGGACCTTCTGGTCCAACGGGTCACTGATATCCCTGGCCCGCTCGTCGCGGTTGAGCAGGCGGTTGTTCGTCAGACCATCGTCAGCATGGAACGAATCGTAAACGCCAACACCCTCGAAAGACTGCAGGACATCTCGATCATCATCCTTGTGGGCCTGTTTCCGATGTCGGTGGTGATTGGCTGGCTGGTGGCCGGTAGAGCCCTCCAGCCGATCGGTCGGATCAGTCGAGTTGCCAGAGAAATTCAGGCGACTGATTTGACCAGACGTATTCGCCTGGCCGGACCAGATGATGAACTCAAGAATTTGGCCGACACCTTCGACGACATGCTTGATCGGATCGAGGCCGGAGCTACTGCGCAACAGGCATTCATTCAAGAGACATCCCACGAGCTGCGTAACCCGTTGGCGATAATGGCGACCAATCTTGACGTCGCGCTCAACCAAGATGATCCTGTCGAACTGCGACAGGCCGCCGGAGTGGTCAGAAGATCGATCGATCGCATATCTCACACTGTCGACGATCTCCTCACCTTCGGCCGCAACGAGACCCCGATCACCAGAGCGGCGACTGTGGAAGTCGCTGAGCTGGTCAATCAGGCAGCCGCGGAGTTCAAGGTCAGCGCCGAAGCCAGGCAGATCGACTTAGTCGTGTCGGCTGCGCACGATCTGATTGTGTTCGCGGATCAGGCGGCCCTCCGCAGGGCCTTTGAGAATCTGGCCGGCAACGCCGTGCGCCTGGCCCCGCTCGCATCAACCATCCGATTGTCGGCCGGAACCCAAGATGGGTGGGTATGGCTGGCGGTGGCGGACGAAGGCCCGGGCATCGCGGAACGCGAGCGCCACTTTGTGTGGCAGCGCCACTGGAGGGGTGAGGGTTCGTCGGGGACATCGAGAGGCGGTTTGGGTTTGGCGGTGGTCAGACAGGTCGCGGAGGGACACGGTGGTGAGGCGCACCTGCATTCGGAGGACGGCGTCGGTTCGACTTTCGTGATCTGGATCCCCTCGGTCAGACCTTCAGCTTCCTCCGCCCCAACTGAGAACCCCCTCACTTAGCCTGGATCCACCGCACGGTTTGGCTCTTCGCCCGCCTCGTCAGTGGTGGCAAGTGTTTCTCGATCTCGACCGGCAACACATCTGGTGAAAGCAGAGAATCTTCTTGTTCTGAGTAGCGGCGCGGCCCACCGGGCGACTCGCTTCCCTAAGTCGGTGGATCCCGGCTTAGAGTGTCGATTGGTGCGAACCTTCGGCTCTGGCTGGCCTATATGCACACTAGAGCCTAAGGAACGCCCCGTTTCGCGCAGTACGCGTTTATTCGGGCTTGACATTGGGTGGCTTAGGGTGGGGGGATGGTGGTGGACGAATGGTGAGCCAAGGGGAGTTCGTCGACGCGAATCTGACGACCGCCTACCGCTCGTTGCCGCCGAACCCTCCTGTCGACAACGGCGATCTGAACCAGGGTGAGCACGCCGCCGAGTTACCCCCGCCCGATCTTCCTCCCTCCCGTTACTCCCGGGTGCGGATGGTGACCGGCGGCGTGCTGACCCTGGTTTCGCTCGTGGTCATGGTTGGCCTTGTCTGGTGGGCAATCGGGCGCGAGGAACAGGCAGCGGACGCCCAAGCGATCCAAGACACGAGTCCTTCCTCGGTCGAGTCGACAGGCGAGAGCCCGGACCGGGGGGTTCTCCCAGGGGGTGCCGACGAAGAGTTCTTTGCAGATCCGGACGGCTTCTCGGACCGTTTCAGAGAGCAGTTTCCAGATGGAGGCTCCGAGGGCGATCCACTCCATCCGCCCGACGGCGAGTTCGAGTTTTCGCTTCCAGACGGACAATTTGACGGGGGGCTAGGTGGCCGTTTCGGGCGGCTCCAAGAGGAATTGGATTCGCTTGGTATCCCTTCGCTCGACCTCGTATTGCCTGACGCCGCAATCGTGCGGGGAATGGCCTTTTCATCGGTCGGGGACGGGGAAGAGCGGACTCTCGGTTTGACGGTATCGTTTGAGTTGGACGGTGTTCGATCTCGGCTGACCGCGTCGAGTTCAGGAGAGCTTGGGGAAGGTGTGCCGGTCGACCTGGATGGAACCCCAGGGATCGTTGACTCGTCTGGCAGGCTCGTCTGGAAGGCGGGCGGAGGCACGATCTCCTTCACCCTCGAGAGTCCAAGCCTGGACGAAGAGGCCCTTGCGGCGCTCGCCACCGAGATAGAAATAGCAATGCGATGAATTCAGCCCAGCGAATCGAACACGCGTTGTTTGAGGTTCGACGAGTCATTGTCGGACAGGCGAGGATGCTCGAGCGGGTGATGGTGTGTGTGCTCGCCAGAGGCCATGCCCTGCTCGAGGGAGTCCCGGGGATCGGCAAGACTTTGACGGTGCGCACCGTGGCGGATGTGCTCGGAGGATCCTTCAGCAGGATCCAATTCACCCCTGATTTGATACCCGCCGACATTGTCGGGACCAGAATCTACCGTGCGTCAACCGAGTCCTTTGATATCGAGGTTGGTCCAGTCCTGGCGAATTTCGTACTCGCAGATGAGATCAATCGTGCTCCTGCCAAGGTCCAATCCGCCTTGCTGGAAGCGATGGGCGAGCGGCAGGTAACGATTGGAGGATCAACGTTCGACGCTCCGTCGCCGTTCATTGTTCTGGCGACGCAGAATCCGATCGAATCGGAAGGCGTCTATCCGCTTCCGGAAGCGCAGCGTGATCGATTCCTCATGAGGATTCCCGTTGACTACCCGTCTGCGGCGCAAGAGCGGGCGATAGTCGCTCGCATGCATCGTCAGGCGCCTACCGCTTCCAGGCTCTTTGAGGCCGAGGACATCGAGTCTCTGCAAGCGGAGGCAGACGAGGTTTACGTCGATGAGAACGTGTCCGACTATGCCGTTCGAATTGTGCTGGCGACTCGTGACCTTGAGCTGGTCGGCCTCGACGAGTTCGCGGGTGCGCTGGCCTACGGAGCCAGCCCGAGGGCGAGCATCGGACTTGTCCAGGGCGGAAAGGCCCTCGCCCTGATGCGGGGGCGCCAATACGTGATTCCCCAGGATGTGTACGACATCTCATACGACGTCCTGAATCACCGGCTGGTGCCATCTTTGGATGCGTTGGCCGACGGCGTCTCATCTGACGAGGTGCTCGTGGCCATTCTCAAGACTGTGACAGCACCGAAGGTCACGACGATTGACCGGGGCCCATCAATCGCCTCGAGTTCAGGTCCAATTATTGCGGCTTCTCCAGACACCTCTGAGAAGCCAGAGCCCATCGACCCGTCGCAGGATGGCGACGAGCCAAACGAGGCAGGTGAGTCGGAACCCGATGAGGTTCCGGCATGACAACAACTAAGCCGGCCCTGCTCCGTCGGCTCGAGTTGACTGTTCTGCGGCGGGTCGACGGACTTCTACAGGGAGACTACAGAGGTTTGTTCCCGGCGCTCGGATCGGTGCCGGCGGACGCCAGGCCGTACGTTCCAGGAGATGACCCTCGTCGGATTGACTGGACGGTGACGGCCAGGACCCAAGAGCCCCACGTCCGAGACACCGAGGCCGACCGTGAGCTCGAGGTGACCCTGGTGGTTGATCTGAGTTCTTCGATGGCCTTTGGTACTGCTCTGGCCGAAAAGCGAGATGTCGCACTGGAAGTTGCGGGGGCGATAGGTCTGATTGCGCAGCGGTCCGGCAACAGGGTGGGCGGCGTGGGTCTCAGCGATCGGCTGTGTTGGGTACCGCCCGAACGTGGGCAGGCTGCGACGTACCGCCTGTTAAAGATGTGGGACGAGGCGCCCAGAAGCGGGCAACAGGCCAAGTTGTCCGACACCATCCGAAAGGTCTCACGGCTGGCCACACGGCGTGGGTTTGTAGTGGTGGTATCCGATTTCATGGACGACAGCGAATGGGCTCGGGAGCTACGCGCCCTGGCTGCCCGTCACACCGTCTTGGCGGTTGAAGTCGTCGACCCTCGCGAACTTGAGCTTCCCGTGGTCGGGGTACTCGGGGTAGTCGACCCTGAGACAGGTCAGACTCGCAGCGTCGATACTGCCTCAGCCAAGCTTCGCGAAAGGTACGCACAAGGTGCCGCCGAGCAGCGAGCCGACATCGCGGCGGCAATCGCGAGGGCCGGCGCCAACCACCTGAGTCTTCGGACCGACCAGGATTGGGTCAAGGCTCTTGCAGATCATCTCCTGAAACGTCGATCGGCCAGACGCCGCGCGTGACTTTTCTGGCAGCCACTCGCCTTTGGCTTCTCGTGTTCCCGGTCGGGCTGTTCGCCTTCTATCTCTTCACGAGAAGGCGTGCCAATTCTCACGCCGTACGTTTCACCAACCTCAAACTGCTCGACAAGGTCGCGCCCGATCGGCCGGGTTTCCGTCGGCACTTCCCCGTCGCCCTGTTGACCGTGGCCATAGCCCTCTTGGCCGTCGCCGCGGCGAGACCGGTCACGACGATCCTGGTTCCATCTGAACAGGCAACGGTCATGCTCCTGATCGATACCTCGATCTCGATGGATGCAGGCGACGTGCCTCCGACCCGCCTCGACGCCGCAAAGGAATCAGCCCTCGAGTTCATTGCCGAAGTTCCCGATGAGGTCAGGATTGGCTTGATCTCGTTTTCCGGCACCGTCCGATTGCAGTCTTCGCCCACCCGCGATCGTGATGAGACTGCCGCGGCGATCCGTTCCATGGAACTTGGTGAGGGCACTGCGATAGGCGATGCAATCTTTGAGGCGATGAGGGTCATAGAAGCGGACGCGCAGCGGCTCGCCGAGGAGGACGCGTTGCTGTTCGACGGCCCCCCTCCGGCCACGGTTCTCGTTCTCTCGGACGGCGTAACGACGGTCGGGCGACCCGATCAGGCGGCGGTGGCGGTTGCCGTTGAGAGAAATATTCCCATCTCCACAATCAGCTTCGGGACAAGCGCCGGTGTAGTGACCTACCTTGGCGAGCGGATACCCGTTCCAGTCAACAACGACGGCCTCGAAGCGGTCGCAGAACAGACCGGCGGCGAGTCTTTTGATGCGGATTCGGCCGAGGACCTGCAGCAAGTGTTCGAGACTCTCGGGTCCCAGGTCGGGAGGGTGGAGGAACCTCGAGAAGTCGCCGACCTTTTCGGAATCGCCGCTCTGGTCATCGCCTCCCTGGCGGCCGCAGCCGGCCTCATGTGGTCGTCCAGAATCCCCTGACCAAATCGCCGCCCGTCACGTGGTCGATACCGAAGCGATCGCATCGACTGTCACTTCGAGTTCTTCGCCCGTGTTGTAGTAGTGCGGGGACAGGCGAACCAGGTCGGGTAGCCCCCGGCGGGTAGCATCCACCAGAGTCGAAGCCGGGGTGGTGACGCTGCAGTTGATGCTGCGCCCTGCCATCTCCTTCTGGACGGCTGATGCGTCAATGCCGGCCAAGGAAAAAGTGACGATCCCGGCTCTGTTCACGCCGAGGTCGTAGACGCTCACCCCCTCCACCTCTTCGAGTCGTTCTCTCAGCTGGTCGGCCAGCCAACGGACCCTGCATTCGATCCGCTTGGGACCGATGGAGAGCGCGTAGCGGGCGGCCACCCCGAGCCCGCGCACCGCGGCGTAGTTGAACTCCCACGTCTCGTATCGTCGAGCGTCCGGGCGGATCTCGATCTCGTCGAGAGATGTCCAGGTGGCGGCGGAAAGATCGAGAACCGGTGGTTCGGTGGAAGCCAGGATGGAGCGCCTCGCATAGAGGAATCCTGTGCCCCTCGGTCCGCGCAAGAACTTGCGGCCGGTCGCGGAGAGAAAGTCGCATCCGAGCTTGTCGACATCGAGATCGATCTGTCCGACCGACTGGCAGACGTCCAGCAGGTATGGGATGCCGGCTCGGTTGGCGACGTGGCCGATTTCGGCGGCCGGGTTGATCAGGCCACCGTTGGTCGGCACATGGGTGATGGCGATGAGGCGCACTCGATCGTCGACCATGGCGGCCAGGGCGGCAGCGGAGGTCATTCCGTCTTCGTCTGAGGGAATCGGCTCGACAGAAATATTGACATGACGGCGGACCCGGAGGAACTCGATGTAGTTCGAGGCGTATTCGGCCTCGCTCGTCAGGATGCGATCGCCGTCTTCGAGACGGATGGAATTGAAGGCGAGCTGCCACGCCTCTGTGGCGTTTGACATCAAGGCGATGTCGTCTGGCTGGGCTCCAACCAATTCGCTGATCGCCGCGTATGTGTCTGCGAGTTGGTCCGCCCTGTCCGCAGCCAGCTCATACCCTCCACTCTTCGCCTCGGCTTGGAGGTATTCCACCTGGGCGTCTACGACCTGGCGGGGTGGGAGGGACGCTCCGGCGTTGTTCATGTGGATGAGCGATTCGCAACCGGGTGTGTCCCGCCTCGCCAAATCGACATCGATGCCTGACGGGTCGGACATCACGGGCTCAGACCGCTGCGTAGGCGCGAACGGGAAATGTTCCCATGCCTGTGACTTTCGGAGGTGCCGCGCTGAAGGTGAAACCGCCGGGTGGGAGCAGATCGAGATTGGTTAGGTGTTCTACGATCAGGACCCCGGCCGCCAGCAACTCCGTGTGGGCGGGGCGGGTGCCGTCGTCCATGCGATCGATGTTCAGGGAGTCGATCCCGACCAGGCGAGGCCCGATGTCGAGAATTGCAGCCAAACCTTCTGGGCCCACGAACGGGTGGCCAGACAGGTAGGCGTCAGTTCCCCAGCGGCGAGACCAATCCGTTCGAATGAGCAGAGCTCCGTCTGAAGCTCCCTGCGCGTTCTGGAAGACGGAAGCAGGGATCTCTGCTTCCCAGGCGGTGGCATCGACCACGACAGCGCTCAAGTTGGCGAGTTGATCGATGGGTACTTCGGCTAGATCTGCCATGCCGTCGTGGCGGTGGTTTGGCACATCCAAATACGTCCCTGTGTTGGCGACCATGTCGATCCTCCCAATCTGGAAGGTTGTCCCGTCCGAGTAGTGGGCGGCGGATTCCTCTCGGGAAATATGGTCGGTGATGATCGGGCCTGGTAGGCCGGGGAAGGTCACCATGCCGTCGGAGATCGTGTGGCTGAGATCAATCAGAGTCATTCCGGAAAACCTAATACCTCCTTCGCTGGCATGGTTCGGGTCAACTAGGCAGGCCACTAGCCTGGCCGCCTCCGCAAGTCGGTTTCTGAGGGGAAGTTTCTTGTGAAAATTGATGGTTTCTTCCACCAGCTGCCTGACATCGATCCGGTCGAGACTCGCGAATGGATCGAATCGTTGGAGGGCGTCGTGAAGGCCGAGGGGCCGACTCGGGCACGATTCTTGATGGCCACGGTGCTCAACCGGGCCAGAGAACTGCAGGTGGGTACCCCTGCCACGGTATCGACGCCTTATATCAACACGATCCCTACCGAGGAGCAGGCCACATTTCCAGGCGACGACCAGCTCGAGAAGCGGATCCGAAGGTTCATCCGTTGGAACGCTGCGGTCATGGTGGTCAAGGCGAACAAACGCTCCGAGGGCATCGGCGGTCACCTGTCGACCTTTGCTTCCTCTGCAGCCCTCTACGAGGTCGGTTTCAACCATTTTTTCAAGGGCAAGGCCGATGGCGAGGCGGGCGATCATATCTACTTCCAGGGCCACGCCGCCCCCGGAATCTACGCGCGGGCCTTTCTGGAGCGGCGCCTCGACGAAGGCCATTTGGACCGTTTCAGGCGAGAACTTGGCGGCCACGGACTGTCGAGCTACCCCCATCCAAGGCTGATGCCGGACTTTTGGGAGTACCCGACGGTGTCGATGGGGCTTGGGCCGCTGGCCTCGATCTATCAGGCCCGATTCAACCGCTACCTCCACAACCGCGGCTTGGACGATACTTCGAACAGCCGGGTGTGGTGTTTCGTCGGAGACGGTGAAACCGACGAGCCCGAGACTCTCGGGTCGATCTCGTTGGCTGCTCGGGAGAATCTCGACAATCTCACCTGGGTCATCAATTGCAATTTGCAACGCCTCGATGGTCCGGTGAGAGGTAACGGCAAGATCATCCAGGAGTTGGAGGCCGTGTTCCGTGGGGCGGGCTGGAACGTCATCAAGGTTATTTGGGGCTCTGCATGGGACGAACTCCTGGCCAATGATGTCGATGGTGTTCTGCTCGACAAACTCAACACGACAGTGGACGGAGAGTTCCAGCGGTTGGGTACCGCCCCCGGTCAGGTGATCCGAGACGAATTCTTCGGATCTGATCCTCGGCTCGCTCAGCTGGTTGATCATCTGAGCGATGAACAGCTGGGCAAACTCCCTCGGGGTGGGCACGACTACCACAAGCTGTACGCGGCATACAACAAAGCGGCAGAGCTGAAGGGCGCGCCGTCCGTCATCCTCGCCAAGACGATCAAGGGCTATACGCTCGGGCCGGACATTGAAGGCCGCAACGCGACCCACTCGATCAAGAAAATGTCGAATGAGCAGCTCGCGACGCTCCGCGTTCGCATCGGACTCGAGGACGACATCCCCAGATCGGAAGAGCACACGTCTGAACTCCAGTCACACTGATATATCTCGTATGCCGTCTTCTGCTTGAAAAAAAAAAAAAAAACACATCACATAC
>CALCCX010000418.1 GCA_937900165.1 uncultured Acidimicrobiia bacterium
GGAGGAGAGAGAGGTAGGGGAGAGAGGAGACCGCGTGTGGGGAGCAGAGAATAGCACAGAGGAGATGTGATGAAGAACTTCTTTGATTTTTTATTTTTTTTATTTTATTTTTTGACTAGTTTTGTTTTTTTTTTTCAAGCAGAAGACGGCATACGAGATATATCAGTGTGACTGGAGTTCAGACGTGTGCTCTTCCGATCTGACGCTGCTGGTCAACCCCAGCCACGGAGACGCGGCGATGGCGTCGATCGATGATCGGTTCCGGCTCATCGCCGTGGTCACCTCGGGAGCCGGCCGCTATCGGGTCGATCACGCCGACCTCGGGCAGTACCTGATCCCGAAGAAGGGACAGGACGTGACCGCTGAACTGTTGCACGAACTCGGGCGTGGCATCGCTTACACGAAGACACCGTTCGCATACCTCTTCGAGCGAATCTCGTAGCTCAGCCGGCTCTGGTTGCTGCTCATGCCCCTCATCGATGACCGATCTCGAGTGTCAGGTCGACGACATGCCGATCCTGCTTGGCATACGTCAGTCATACACGTATGCTCAACGTATGACTGACGTAGTAGCGGACAGGCCGAAACGCAAGGCGATGTTCCTCGGACCAGAAGCCCTCCTCAATCTGAAGCGCACCGCCGCCCGTCGGCGCACTGAACGCGAGGCGATGGAAGAGGCCCTCGCGTTGCTCGCGGAGAGAGACGCACAGATGGATGCGATGCAGCAGTTTGTCGACTGGGCAACCGCTGAGTGGGGAGAGCCGACCGAGGAGGAGAAGGCACACGCCGACAGGATCTGGTCCAAGCGGTGATCCTCGATGCCGGCGTCTTCATCGCACTGGACAACCCGTCTGAACGCGGAGTGGTCCATGCCCTGATCCGCAAGATGCAAGCCGATGGAGTCCGTCCCGTGACCAACGAAGCCGCTCTCGCTCAGGCATGGCGAGATCCGTCTCAACAGGTGCCGATGACCATGCTGGTGAAGGCAGTCACCGTCTACCCCTTTGGTGACGCCAGAGCGATTGGTAGACGCTGCGCGAAGACACGAACGAACGATGTAGTCGATGCCGGGCTCGCCGTGCTCGCCGACCAGCTCGGGATGACGATCCTCACCACCGACGCTCACGACATGAGCAGGCTCGATGTCGCGTTCGAAGAGCTGTGATCAACCCTCAGCAGGCTCGGCCAAGGCATAGGCTCGCAACTACCTGTCGGGTAAGGGATCGCGCGGGCCAAACATGGCACCATGAGCAGGTGGACTCCGATCGCTCGACCTTCTGGGATCGAGTGCTGCTGTTCGTCATCGCCGCCGTCGCCGTCTACTCCGTGGGCCTGGTCGTGGCCGGCCTGTTCCTCGGCGACCAGGTCTTCGAACGCCTCGGATTCGGCCCCGACGACGGCGAGATCGTCGGGGCACGGCCCCGCGAATACATCCGTCTCCTGTATGGCGTCCTGGGTGCGGCGATTATCGGGTGGATGACGACGATCGCGATGATCGCTGTCGGTCCTTTGAAGCGACGAGAGAGCTGGGCGTGGTGGGCCATCGTGGCCGCAGTCGGCGTGTGGTTCGTTCTCGACACCGGACTCTCGCTGATTCTGGGTTTTGTCGGGCACGCACTCTTCAACATCGTCTTCGCCGTTGCCCTCGCCCTCCCGCTCTCGGCGATCAAACGAGAGCTCCGGTAGCGCCCCACAGACTCCGCCTCGAACGGCCGAACCCCGCCGTGGGCTACGTCTCGAGAGTCGCTCGCTCCGATTCCGGGTGGGTCTCGTACATGCGGGCCATCACAACCAGGCCGGAGGCGGCGGTGAGACCGGCGACCGCGTAGATAGCGGCCTCGATGGAGACGAGGTCGGCGATCACGCCGGCGAGCAGAGCGCCGACGGCGAAGCCCGCGTCACGCCAGAGCCGGTAGATGCCGACGGAACGGGCTCGCCAGGAGGGATGAGCGACATCGCCGATGGCGGCCAGCAGGGTCGGGTAGACCATGGCGGTGCCGGCACCGAGTACCGCGGCGCCGGCTGCCCACGGCCAAAAGCCGGAGACGGCGGCCATCCAGGCAATGGCAACGGCTTGGGTGAACATGCCACCCGCAATGAGGGGCTTGCGGCCCACACGGTCGGAGAGACCGCCGGTGTAGAGCTGCCCAAGGCCCCAGACGGCGGGGTAGATGGCGGCAAGGATGCCGATGCGACCGATCGACAGGCCGGCAGTGGCAAAGAAGATCGGGAAGAGGCCCCAGGCGAGTCCGTCGTTGAGATTGTTGACCAGGCCGGCCTGCGAGCAAGCCGAAAGGGACTTCTCGCGGAAGCTCGTGATCTTGAAGATCTCGCCGGTGCTGAGCTTGTCGTGGAGATCGTTGTTCGTCGGCGTGTGGGTCGCAGCTTCGAGCCGGGCGTGATGGCGAGTCTCCTTTACGAAAAGGACCGAGAGGCTCAGGCCGAGACCGGCGTAGGCGAGACCCAAGAAGAACGGTTCGGGACGCAGGCCCCATTTCTCGGCGATGTACCCGGTGGCCAGGGCCGTCGCGGCCACGGCGCCATAGCCCGCGGCCTCGTTGAGACCCATGGCGAACCCGCGGCGCTGCGGCCCGACGAGATCGATCTTCATGATGACCGTGGTGGACCAGGTGAGCCCCTGGTTGATGCCCAACAAGACGTTGACGAAGATCACCCATCCCCAGCTCGGTGCCCATATGAGGAGCAGGGGTACGGGGATGCCGACGATCCAGCCGGCCACGAGGACCGGTTTGCGCCCGTAACGATCCGAGAGAGTGCCGGCAAAGAAGTTGGTGGCCGCCTTCACAATGCCGAAAGCAGCGATGAACGTCAGGGTGGCGGTGAACGCGGTCAGGCCGAACTCTTCCTCGGCCAGGAGCGGTAGGACGGTGCGTTCCTGGCCGATCATCCCGCCGACCAGGGCGTTGACGCCGACCAACAGGGAGAACTGGGCCAGGTTCTCCTTCAAGCCGAGCCGGACACCGCGGCCGGCCGCGCGGTCGCTCACCACACTCACAGGCCCATCTCCACGAAGCTCACGATCTGACGCATCTCAACTCCTCAAAGCTTTCTTTGATTAGATATCCGGCTATCATGTTTGTCAAGTAAACGTTTGAGGAGTGCGGAGGAAGCCGCGTGGGAAATCGAGACACAAAGAACGCCTTGTTCGACGGGTTCGCCGCAGTGGCCAAGGCCCTCGCCAACGGGCGCCGGGCCGAACTGATCGACGTGTTGGCCCAAGGCGAGCGTCATGTGGAGGACCTCGCCTCCGAGATCGGCCAGAGCGTCGCCAACACATCGCACCACCTCCAGCACCTTGCCACCGCGGGACTGGTCACGACCCGTCGTGAGAAAACCCGCATCTACTACCGACTCGCGTCCGGCGACGTCGAACTCCTCTGGGCCACGATCCGCGGAGTCGCCGAGAGTCATCTCGACCACATCGATGAGCTGGCCGCGGACTACCTCGGCAACCGCGACACGCTGGAGGAGATCAGCCGCGACGAACTCGCCCGCCGCCTTGCCGACGGCGGGCTCATCGTGATCGATGTCCGACCCGCGGCGGAGTACGCCGCCGGCCACGTCACCGGCGCGCGCTCGATCCCCATCGACGAGCTCGCCTCATCGGTGCGGGACCTCCCGGCTGATACCGAGATCGTGGCGTATTGCCGAGGCCCCTACTGCGTCTTCGCCGACGACGCCGTCCGGCTGCTCCGCCGTCACCGCCGGAAGGCCCGCCGACTCCAGGACGGCTTTCCCGAATGGCGATCCGGAGATCTGCCCGTCACGACCGGCGCCTCTGACCCCTGATCGTCACATGTCGTCGAGCAGCTCTTCGAGTTCGATGAGGTCACGAATCTCGTAGGTCGCCTCCGACCGAAAGCCCGGGTCGAGTCCGTCCCGGTTGATGTAGACCGCCATGGCGCCGGCCCGATTCGCTCCCTCGATGTCATCGCGGCCATCACCGACGTGTAGCAGCGACCCGAGGTCGAGTCCCAGCCCACTGCCGATCGCCTCGAAAGCCCCACGGTCCGGCTTCTCGAACCCCTGCGCCGGCCCGAGAACGATCGCATCGAAGGTGTCGGGGAGGCCGCAACGATCGGGATAGGTGTTCCCGTTGGTCAGGAGACCGATCGGGTATCTGCGCTTCAGGCGCTGGAGAACCGCCCGCACCTCGGGATAGAGCCTGATCTGACCGAACCGGACTTCCAGGAAGATCTCGATCAGATCCTTCGCCGCCGACTCGGGCCTTTCATGTCCGGCCCGTTCGAGAACGACCTGAAACGAGTACTGCCTGACGTCTTCGAGACTGTGGGGCCGGCCCCGGAAACTCTCGACGACCTCGTCACGCACGAGTTTCAGACCCTCTGCATCGACGGTCCCAGCCTCGACGTCGCCCCGCTCGACCATGGCCCGAACCGTCGCGGCCAGCGCTCGATCCTGGACGCCTCGGAAATCCCAGAGAGTCTGGTCTGCGTCAAAGCTCAGCGCCGCGATCGCCACGGTCCAGTATCACCCGAAAGACGACCTTCTCACGATCGTCATCGCCCAGCAGGGCGGCTCTGCGGCTAGAGCGTTGGTGCCGGTGGGCGGAGACGCTCGGCGATGGCCTGGGTGGTGCGGTCGAGGATCATCGCGATCGCCACGATGGCTAAACCGACCTCGGCGCCGATGCCGAGATCGCTGCGCTTCACCGCGCTGACGGTCGCAAATCCGAGCGCGCCGCCCCCGACCAGGCCCGAGATGATCACCATGGCGAGAACCATCATGATGACCTGATTGATGCCGGCCATGATCGTCGGAGCAGCCAGCGGCACCCGCACACCGAACATCGTCTGGCGAGGGGTCGCCCCGAACACCTGTGAGGCTTCGATGCTCTCCTCGGGAACCTCGCGGATCGCCAGAGCGGTAATCCGGATTCCCGGCACGATGGCGTAGAGAACCGACGCGATGATGCCGGGGACCACTCCCACCGTGAAGAAGATCACCGCGGGGATGATGTACACCAGCGAGGGAATCGTCTGTAGCGCGTCGAGCACCGGGCCAAGGAACGCTTCGACCCGGCGATTGCGGCCGGCCCAGATCCCCACCGGTAGGGCGATCATCACGGAGAGCAGCACCGCCGCCACGACCTGGGTGAGCGTGTCGAGCGAGAGTGTCCACATCCCGATGAGACCGATGGCGGTCATCATCGACATGTTGAACACGGCAAGGCCCCGTCCCCCGATGCGCCAACCCATCCATCCGCCGACGAACATCAATGTCGGCCACGCGATCGTCTCGGTGAGCAGGTCACGCACCGGGACGTAGAACTCGCCGACAACGAGGTCGCTGAATCCGCGGGTCAGCCAGCGCAGGTTGTCGCGCACCCAATCGACGCCGTTGTCGATCGGGTCGAACACCTTCACGTCCCAGACCTCGGGGAACTCGGTCGTACCGGTTGCGAAACCACCGACAGTCAACGCGACGACCGCCCCGATACCGAGGAGGGTCGCCCTTCGCCCCGGCAGACTCGTGCGGTCGGTGACCACGATGGCCCGACTGATCCGGTCGAGCACGATGGCGATCGCCACGACCGCCAGACCCGTGGCGATCCCCCGGCCGGTGCGGCGCTGACTGAGCGTGTCCATGATCTCCTGGCCGAGACCACCGGCGCCGAGCAACGTCGCCAGCACAACGATGCCGAGCGCCATCATGATGGTCTGGGTGACGCCGGCCATGATGGTCGGCAAGGCCATCGGGAGTTGCACTCTGGTCATCGTCTGGCGAGGAGTCGCGCCGAACATCTCGGAGGCCTCCACCGCCTGGGGGGGAACCTCCTTGATACCGAGCGTGGTCAGACGAGCCACCGGCGGCAGCGCGTAGATCACCGTGGCGAAAGTGGCCGGCACTCTTCCGATACCGAACAGCATCAGCATCGGGAGGAAGTAGACCGGCGCGGGAATGGTCTGCATGGCATCGAGTACGGGGCGCATCATCTTCTCCGCCCGGGGGCGTAGGGCTCCCCATATCCCCAGAGGCACGCCGAACAGGACGGAGAAGAAGACCGCGATGGTCATGAGCGCCAACGTGTCGATCGTGACGTCCCAAAGCCCCACCAAACCGGGATAGGTCATGGCGAGCGCGGGCGAGATCGGAAGAGCGTCGTGTAGGGAAAGAGTGTAGATCTCGGTGGTCGCCGTATCATGAAAAAAAAAAACAGCATACCAGACAGTACAATG
>CALCCX010000419.1 GCA_937900165.1 uncultured Acidimicrobiia bacterium
GATGAGCTAGTTACTGGAGAGTGCAAGCAGCAGCTGTCCCTACTCGACTCTCTTCCGATCTAAAAAATAATTAGTAGTATTAGTGTTTTTTTTTTTTTAATGATACGGCGACCACCGAGATCTACACTCTTTCCCTACACGACGCTCTTCCGATCTTGCTGCTCATCGCCTCAGATGAGGAATCGATGCGGGCTGCAATCAACACCGCCGCGGGGAATCGCCCATCCCTTCAGGACAGCGTCGAATTCGGTGAGTCTTTGGCCGCTCTACCGGGGGGCGTCGGGGACTTGACCTTCTACGTCGCAGCGCGAGTCTGGGACGACATTTATGAAGGTATCTACTCGAATCCCTTCGGACCTTCCGAATCACAACTTGCCGGCTTTGACCCATTCGACGGCTACGGGTCAGCCGCGGTCTCTGTGTCCTTGGTGGACGATGGCATCCGAGTGGATGGGTCGATGTTCTACGACTATGCAGACGGACTCACGCCAGACAGCACCCTCATCGAACGGATTCCGAGTGACGCCCTGTTCTACGCGGTGGCGAGCGACCGATCCGCGGCCGACCGCTATGGGCGGATCTTCGGTGATCCGGCGTTGGCCGCCGGGCTCGAGGATTTCAGTGCAGAGACCGGCCTCGACCTGGTTGCCGACTTCCTGGAGCCGCTCAGCGGTTCAGCGGCGATATACGGGCGGCCAGGCGACACAGCGGATCCATTCGAACTCGACCTTGGCGTCGCCGCCTGGATCGGGCTTGCCGACCCCCAGCGGATGGATGCGACCATCAGGAAGATCGAAGACCTGGCGCTCGGCACAGGGCCGGCGGTTGTCGTATCCGATGGCGAGCTGAACTCGATCGATCTTGGCGACGGGGCCCCGCCCCTCCGCTATGGAGTGACAGGAGAGTGGCTCGCACTGGCCTGGAACACGGATCCCATCGCGGATGCCGCTGGACCCTCCATAACCGAAACAGAAACCTACCGAGCGCTCACTTCAATCCTCGGAGGCGAGCCGGTCATGTTCATCGACATAGCGGGGCTGGTTGACCAGTTCGCCTCGGTCGATGATGACGTGCGCGGCGATCTGGCGCCTATTCGCCACCTAGGTGTGAGCATGAACGGGACCGATGGTCTCCTCACCGGCTCAATGATATTGGTAGTCGACTGGGCGGAATGACATCGTCGGGAGTCCGGCCGCAGCAGCCATGCGTACCCGGAACGGTGTGATCGGGTAGTCTCGGAAACATGTCCGAACAACCCATCGTGTTTTCGTTGGTCGCCCTCGACTGCCCTGACCCTCAGGGACTTGCCGAGTTCTATGGATCGATCCTGGACTGGGAGGTCGAACGCCTGTACGAAGGGTCCGATTGGTTCCATCTGCGCAGTCCGGCAGGCGCGACAATCGCCTTCCAGAAGGTTGATGACTATCAACCGCCCGTCTGGCCGGGCTCCGAGCACCCCCAACAGGCCCACATCGACCTTGACGTTGCCGACCTCGATGCCGGCGAGGCCAGGGTCCTGGCATTGGGCGCGCGCAAATGCGAGTTCCAGCCCGGCGAGAAATTCCGCGTCTACCTCGACCCAGCCGGGCATCCCTTTTGCCTGGTTCTGACGGCCTGAGGGCGCGCCACATCACCGAACCCCATCTGGGCGATCGGCTCGCAGGCGACTGATCGCGGCCCTCTGAACACTTTCTGAACAAGCTCGATGTATCAATTGCCGGAGGAACCGCTCCTGTCAATACATATCGCAAACTGACGGCGACCACCTGCTCTCTTGGCGTAGGTCAGCCGGCGGTGATCACCGTCCCTCCGGTTCGGCGGGGGTCGGCAGCCGCGCTCAGACCTTCATCGATGTCCCATCCGGCTGCAGTCACCCCGCCAAAGTACATGTCAAGATCCCGATAGGGTCGAAGCTCGAAACCCTCTGCTCCGGCCCCTGGCTCGTGGGCGAGGCGCACTTGAGAATTGACCAACTCCACATGTAGACGTGGCGCGTCGATCGCGCCCTGCAACGAACGCCCGCCCAGCGCGAAACCGAGGATCGTCTGCTGGAGCGCAGTGGTTATTCGATCGGCGCCCGGGGATCCGATTGCGATTGACGACATCTCACCCCGCCGCGCGATTGTTGGAGCCATATTGGATGGCAGCCGCTCTCCTGGCTTCCTGGCGTGAAAGCCCCTGCGGTTAAGCTCTTCCTCGCCAAGCGAGTTATTCATCCAGATTCCGGTGCCAGATGGAATCACTCCAGACCCGTACCCCGACGACATCGTGATTGCACAGGTGTTGCCCGACGAATCGGCAGCGCTGACGTGGATCGTTGATGGTGAGCCCATCGAGGACTCGATCGTCCCGTCTTCAAGGGAGGCCAACATGATCTTCGTCTCGGTCGATAGATCCCCAGCAGCATCGAGGTGTTCCGTGCGATATCTCAATGCTGCTTGCTGGGCGTCCGCGACCGATCCGAGATGGCCGCCCCTGGCAGCAGCAAGCTCGAGCATGGCCAACAGGACGGGGCCGCCGACGGACGGGGGAGGATTGGCGAACACTGTCCACGGACCGATCTCGGTTGAAACGCACGGCCGGGCAACCGGCTCATACTCTCGAAGATCGCGGGCAGTGATCAGGCCGCCATTGCTCGCAAAGTCCTTCACAATCCGCCTGGCCAGATCTCCCGAGTAGAAAGCGGCGGTTCCTTCCTGCCCGATCTCCCGTAGCGATTCGGCGAGGCCATCGATCTTCACGTGATCGCCTTCCCGTTTGGCCGAGCCGTCTTGGCTGTGGACGGCCTTGTTGCTAGCCGGGTCCCACCCGAATACGACATCGTGGCTGTGGGTGAGATATTCGGCGGCCGCCGAAGACAGCACGAAGCCGACCTCGGCAACCTCCACGGCCGGTGCCACGACTTCGGACCACGGGCATGATCCGAAATGTTCAATCGCCGCGCCCAACGCCGCCAGACCACCTGGCACCGCCACACTCTCATAGCCGATTGTGGTCGTGACTCCCCCTCCATAAGCCATTTCCGCCACGCGGCTCCGGTGGCCGAAATCCGACGGCGGCAGCCCCTGGCCTGGCATCACTGCATTGCCGTCGATGACCAGCGGATGCTCACCTGACATTCCGACAGCGACGAACCCACTACTTCCCAGCGCACAGATCCCGGGCTCGGAGATCATCGCCACCAAGGCGCCGCTCACCGCGGCATCGACCGCGCTTCCGCCCCGCCTGGCGACGTCGGCCGCCGCGTTCGCAGCGAGAGTCGAAGGCGCAGCAATGGCAACGTGTGGCACGAACCGGCAGGGTAGCCAGGGCGCACGATCCCGACTCCACAGGCTTGCCTACACGAGGCGGCCCAGGTGACGCCCGCTTTCATCAGACGGGCGCGAGATCTGGCTGCACCACCTGGTGGGCTATGACCTCCACCCGGCTCCGTTTCCCGGACCCGTCTGTCCAGAATCTCCTTTGTAGCGTCCCCGCCACGTATACAGAATCGCCACGTTGCAGGTCGGTCAGCTTTCCGTCTGGGTCCCATAGGCTCACCGGAACGACGTCGGTGCGCACAGTCGGGTTCTCGGAGCGCACCGTGACAAGGAGCCGGGCCAGCCGAGCCCCCGATTCGAAATCCCTGAATTCGGGAGCGACGGCGAGCTTGCCGGCCAATACGACGATGTTGATATCCACGTTGACACCTCCAGAAGTGGGGAAGCGCGAACCACTTGAACGTAAAGCCGACCTACGACATTTTTCCGATGCAATGGACATGAGGGCGGGCTATGTGGCCCGGTCCCTGCCGGCGATCTCGGCGATCTCATCCTGCAATTCCTGCAAGCCGACCATTTTCGCATCGGCGGCGTCAAGGGTGGCGGCGATTTTGCGCGCGGTGTCGAAATCGCCGAGCAGGGCGGCTGCCCTCGCCGCCACGTACCAACGGCGGCGCTCGAACTCGTCTGCATCTTTCGACAGACGTTTGGGTTTGACGATTTTCCAGGCCGAGCGCGGTTGACCCTCATCGATCAAGAAAGAGCCGTATACGACCCGCGCCTCGGCGTCCGTCGACGTTGAGCCTCCGAGTTCGGAGTACAACTCCCAAGTCTTGTGGACGTCGTCCGGCCTGCCAAGCGCGCGCAGTGTGTCCATCTCAATCGGCATATGGGACGTGTCACCCGCCAGCCGCCTAAACGCCCTCAACTCCCGCAACGCTTCATCCCAATTGCCGAGACGATAGGCGGTGAGACCGAGGAGCTCGCGGATGGCTGTGGCCCTGCTGCTCAGTTGTTTCGCCTTCAGCAGCTTGCGGTGGGCGGCTCCGAAATGTTGATCGGCGAACTCAGCGGCTGCTTCACTCAAAAGGGTAAGAGTCGCCTCCCTGCGGTCGTTCTGGGTAACCCGCAGAATTTCGTCCTTGAGCCAGCGCGGCAGGTTCCCTGGCCCACCGTCCACACTGAAAGCTCGCCGTTGAGCGCTCTGGCCGCGGCCCGAATCCCTCCGCCTCGAGTCTCGGCCGTATCCGCCGGATTTCCGGCCGTCCTGAGCGCTTCGTTGTCCACCGGATCGTGACCGATCGCCGTTTCCACCATGATCGCGGTCTTGACCACCTTGCCCGCGTCCCGAGCCGCGGCCTCCACGTTGCTGGTTCCCTTTGCCTTGGGCCACGTCTGACCCTCCCTCTTGCCGGCATCCCGACATATCTCGAGCCCAAGCGTTGTTTAACCGATGCAAACGGTAGTCGCGTCGATCTGGGCGCCAATAAGGCAAGGGCCGCCTCACAATCGAGGCGGCCCTCTACTTTTTAGCCCGGCGGTGTCCTACTCTCCCAGGGCGTTGCCACCCAAGTACCATCGGCGCTGGCAGGCTTAACTTCCGTGTTCGGAATGGGAACGGGTGGTCCCCCGCCGCTATCGCCACCGGACAAATCTTCGAGCCGCTCGTTCACCGAGTTCACGGCGACCACTTCATATCCACCGGATCGGCGGCCCTGTAGGCGATCATCGTCAACTCGGGGAACCCCGAGGACTCCATAGCGAGCATGAATGCTTGAATTCAATTCCAAGCCCTCGGCCTATTAGTACCGGTCAGCTGAACACATTGCTGTGCTTACACTTCCGGCCTATCAACCTGGTGTTCTGCCAGGGGCCTTAACCGGTTATCCCGGTGGGAGATCTCATCTCGAGGTGGGCTTCGTGCTTAGATGCCTTCAGCGCTTATCCCGTCCGTACGTAGCTAACCAGCCATGCTCTTGGCAGAACAACTGGCAAACCAGAGGTACGTCCATCCCGGTCCTCTCGTACTAGGGACAGCTCCTCTCAAATCTCCTGCGCCTGCGACGGATAGGGACCGAACTGTCTCACGACGTTCTAAACCCAGCTCGCGTACCGCTTTAACGGGCGAACAGCCCGACCCTTGGGACCTGCTCCAGCCCCAGGATGCGATGAGCCGACATCGAGGTGCCAAACACCCCCGTCGATATGGACTCTTGGGGGGTATCAGCCTGTTATCCCCGGAGTACCTTTTAGCCGTTAAGCCACCGCGCACCCACATGCCACGGTGGGATCACTATGACCGACTTTCGTCCCTGCTCGACTTGTAGGTCTCGCAGTCAAGCTCCCTTGTGCCATTGCACTCGCCGTCTGATTGCCGACCAGACTGAGGGAACCATTGCGCGCCTCCGTTACTCTTTAGGAGGCCACCGCCCCAGTGAAACTGCCCACCAGACACTGTCCCTGATCCGGATTACGGATCGAAGTTAGAAGCCCGCCATACAAAGGGTGGTATTTCAAGGTCGACTCCACGACACCTGGCGGCGCCGTTTCAAAGTCTCCCACCTATCCTACACATTGCATACCAGACTCCAATGTCAAGCTGCAGTAAAGGTTCCGGGGTCTTTCCGTCCTGTCGCAGGTAGTGAGCATCTTTACTCACACTGCAATTTCGCCGAGTCTCTGGTTGAGACAGTGCCCAAGTCGTTACGCCATTCGTGCAGGTCGGAACTTACCCGACAAGGAATTTCGCTCAAGTTGTTCCCTATGTCGCCATAGGGCTTGGACCATATCATCACCTCTAAACGTCGTGTCGAGGTGGCTGGCGTATGGCCTCTGAGGATTCCAGAAACCGAGATCGATTCTTCCGATTCATCTGCTCAGTGATCCGGGCGATGTCCATCATTCCCTCGCGGCTCAAATGAGCCCGTTGGGAGATCCTGTCCATCGCCCGACAAAACA
>CALCCX010000420.1 GCA_937900165.1 uncultured Acidimicrobiia bacterium
CGCATTTCGCATAGGTAGTTTATACTGCTCTTATACCGGTAGTTCATACAACTCTTACATGGATAGTTCATGCGGTTTTCGCAGGGCAGATCTGGGATTCATCCATCCCCGATGGGTGAAACAACCTGGACGATGCGGACCGTCCAGGAGCGTGCCGAACAATCCGCTTGCTAGCTCACCTGCCCCACCTCCTCGAACGACAGATCAACAGCCTCGACATAGGTCTCGTCGCTCACGAACTCGGTCCGCAAACGTCCACAATCGATCCCAAGGCAATCCGCTTCCGCCTGCACCTGCCCCTGATCAGATCCTTCGCCTGGCCACCGCGGTTCCGTCCTTGTATCCGGTCAGGTTGACCGCATCTGGGGTTGGGGCCTTCGGTTTGATCGTGGTGGTGCCGTCGGTCACGTCTTGGGAGGCTACCCATCGGCCGTCGAAGGCGACGTCGACCCGGTCCAGGTTGGCGGTCGTGACCCGGACTGTCGGGTTGGCGGCGACCAACATCTCGGCGTCTAGCTGATAGCCGGGCAGCCCAGCCAGAATCTCGCCCGCCCGAGCAATCAGATCGTCGTTGCTGCCGAGGATGTCGGCCCGAGTCATGCAATAACGCTCGTCCGGCTCGACTCCGAGATCCTCGACCGGCGTGCCGGCCCTCGCCTTGACCCGCAGGGTGCGGCGGACTGCCACTCGCATTCCGGACCCGGCCGGCAACTCAACAAGGCGCGAATCGCCTGCACTCTCGGCCAGGATGCGCAACAGTTCATGCGTCCACACGTTGGCGCCGCCTGCCCCGGTGGCGTCGGCGATGCCGAGCACGGTGCCGATCTCGTGGTCCTGGAACCCTGCGGCGAACATGTCGGTCGCGGAATAGCAGAGAGCGTCGGTGATCAGGACCACCGGACCGTGATATCGCTGTCCGATGTCGTTGGCGAATTCCGATCCGGTGATCGAATGGGCGGTCGAATAGGTCGCCCCCGTCCGCACCGCCAGGTCCATCGAGGGTCGCCACGAAGCGAGATCGAAGCTCGGGTCGAGCGGCGAAGGCGAATGGCCTTCGACCAGGCCAAGCATCATCGAAGTGGTCACAAACTGGGCAGGTGACGGCTCGATGGTGTTGGGGGTCAGCACCTGGAGCAGACCCTCGGCGGCCGTGATCAGGCCGCCTCCGTTGTTGCGGACGTCGATGATCAGGCCGGTCCCGGGCAGCTCGTCTGACAGTCTGACGAACTCGTCGACGAAACCCCGCGCGTCCGGCACGTTGAACGTGAAGATTCGGATGTAGCCGAAGTCGCCAGACGGGGTGTTCGCCGCACGAGCCCGAAACACGGTTGGCATGCTGGTCGCCAGGTCGCCGCCTCCCAGATCGACCATCTTCTTTCCTATCGACGATCCGACCCGTACCGCCGGCGGCGCATAGAGGGCCTTGCGGGCCTGGTTCACCGCGTCGGTCTGCAGGTCGTATCCGAGCAAGCCGGCCAGTGCAATCGAATCGCCGCCATCGGGATCGATGCTCTCGGGACTACCGGGTGACCAAACTTTCCATTCGATGCGGATCTCCTGGCCAGCCCCATCCGGAGTCCGGTAGCCGATGATCACCCACTGCTCGTCTGGGGGCAGCGACCGCACCAACGGCCTGATGGTTAGTGCGTCTAGACCTCGCGCCAATCGTGCTGGTTGGTTGGAGCCTGCCTGGCTGTCGGCGTTCACCTTGACGGCAGTGGCGATCGGCACCGCGTTCCAATAGGTCAGCTCGGCACCCTCGTTGAAGGTCGGATGACCAAAGTCGGGGGCCAGCTTGGTGACCAAGTAGCGGGCGGTGCCGTCCGCGTCGAAATACTGCTCGACAAGGAAGGGCAGAAAGGCGGTGTGTTCACGGAACGGCGACGGCAAGAGGTAGTTGGTATGGAGGTCACGGAGTTCGGTGAATATGGAGGTCATCTCCCGATGGAAGTCGGCCTCGGGTTCCATGTCCGTCTGAGTCGATCTGTCGAGCCGATGGGCCAGCAACCTGAGTCGTTGGATCGGGTCGACTGCGTGCATCGCCTCCTTGAGATCGAGGTGCACGTAAACGTCGGCGATCAGCACCATGGCCTGGCTGACCAGCAATTTGCGATCGGCCAGGGTCAAGAGGCCGACGGCCTCGTTGAGCTCTGCGAGGGTGGCGGGGCCCATCGCATCCCGACCCAGGGACTTGGCGGTGCCCATGGTGAAGACGGACGGGTCCGGCGTGGGCGCGGTCGTCCCGTAGTAGCGGGGCAGCCCCTCCTTCACATAGGCAGGAAGGTTGGCCTGGTTGACTACCCGGTGAAAGAATCGGTCGTCCGCCACTACCGCCAGCGGATCCAGCTTGACCGACTCGAGACTCTGGTCGGGCGTTTCGGCTCCGGCGCCGAGCCGTTCGGCGAAGGAGTCTGGAGCCAGGCTGCGGTTGTAGAAACCTTCATTGTCGAGATCCAGCACCCAAGAGCCGGGTTGGTCCTGGGCGACGATGCCAAGTGATCCGACCGCGGTCGCCGGGTCCGCCAGAGTGTTGGCCAGTTCGGGGAGGCGGTGCATTGCTTCGTCGAGGCGTTCGGTGGCTTCTTCAAGGCTCAGCGCGGCCACCACCGGGTCGGCGGTCTCCTGTTCGAAGAAGAACGAACGACTCGAGCCGTCAAGATCGAAGGACTCGGTCGTTCCGCCGAAACGGTCCATGAGGCGGGGCTGACCGTAGCGAGGGATGCCGTTGATGACGCAGAGCACCACTGAGGTCTCACGCGCCTTGATGAGGTGCTCGTATGGGTCGCCTCCCTTGTTGTCGATGACCATCAGGTCGGCCCGCTTGCCGGGCTCTATCGAACCAAGCGCGTCGTCCCACTTCAGGATCCGCGCCGGATTGATGGTGGCCATTGCAACAATCTCACGGTCGGTGAACAGGCCGCCCTGCTCGTTGCTGACCAGTTGCGCCACCTTGAGTTCGCCCAACAGGTTCTTGCTACCAGAAGGAGACCAATCAGATCCAAGGGCGATCTGCACGCCCTCGTCGCGGGCCCTCCGGATGTCGGCCGTGCCTCCGTAGAGCAGCAAGTTGGACAGCGGGGACCACACCATCTTGCCGCCTCGACTACGTAGGGTCGCGAAATCGCGACCAACCAGGCCGGCACAGTGGATGCCGACGAGGGCATCGGTGATCGCCCAGTTCCGACCCTTGATGCGCAGCGCCTTGAAATGCTTGCGGGCGGTTTCGTCGACGCCTTCAGCGAGGTGAAGCAACAGCGAGTTCGCCCCGTCGAGGCGGCGACGGAAGGCAACCGCGTCCTTGACGTCTCCGACCCTGGTCAGCGCATTGGGCAAGCTGGGATCATCAGTCTTTTCGACGTTGCGCACGATGCCTCGGTAGTAATGCGGGATCGCGGTGTTGATCAACGTGATGCCCTGAGAGGTGGTCACGCCGCCGAGTAGCGCCTTGGCCTCGACGTAGCGCACGATCGCCTCGATGACCCCCGAAGTGCTGCCCAGAACCCGCATTGGTCCGCTGATCAGACGCTTCTTTTCTGGGGCGCTGCGCCAGTTGCCTCTGTTCCCGTAATGCCGGGGGACCTGCCATAGCTGGAGGACGTTGTAGCTGAGATGGTTGTGCAGCTCGATGAGGCCCGGATAGATCGTCCCTCCGGTTTTGATCAAAGGTGCGCCCCTGAACCCGTCCGGCCGCGGCGCCGCCGCATCCTGGACCGAGACGATCGACCCCTCGTCGACATACACCCTGCCCCGGTCGAGGACTTCAAACCGGTCGTTCATGGTCACCACCCGGCCATCGAGCACGTAACGAGGACCGGTCATCGGGTCGATCAGACCTGCTGTTGCCATTTGTTACTCCCTGAGCGAGTCGAGACGGCGTCGTTGTCGAGCGGTGAGCGGTTCGGGGTCGAGATCGAATGCCCATTCGGGCATCACCAGCTTGAAGTAGTCGGGAGAAGGTCGCCCTGATCGACGAGCCTTGAGCGCCCGATCCCCAGACGAGGCCTGCCAACGCAGGGTCCCGTACGGGAGGTCACCGCGTGGAATCTGCTCCCGCTGCCCGTCGTAGGAGAAGCTCGGCCGCCTGATGTCCTTGGAATAACGAAGCGACCGTAGCTCGCCGAGAGCCCGCCGCCAGTCCACCGTAAACCGACTCTGAGAAAACGCCTTCATCGTGACAATCGGAGTGCGTCCGACATCGAGGTGACCGGTCAATCGGCGGGCGTTGGGGCCGACCGCCACGATCACCTGGGGTCGAGACCGCCTGAGCACTTCTCGGTAGAGCGCAACCGTGTCCGGGTGATCGACCGCCGCCCGGACGTCAGCCAAGTCCTCGTCAAGGGTGTCGACCGGGAGAACCCGCAGGATGGCGTACCTCTCGGTGAGCCCAGCCGCGGTGAGGAAGGCTTGCAGATGCTGGCCTGCGTCGCCCGTCAAGGCCCTTGCGATAAACTGGTCGTCGTGGCTCTGCTGGTCGGCGAGAACCAGCAGCGACGGTCGACGGAGTCGGCCCCGGTAGATCGGGCCGAACCCGAAGGATGGATGGGCGCGCAGTCCGAGTGCCGAGAAATCGGGCCAATCGAACCCTCGCGACCCGCCCTGGAACAGCCGAGCGAAGCTACGACCGGGTCCGGAGTCGAACTCCCGGTATTCGTCCTTGGGCGGCTCGTAGGCGAGATCACCCGGCGGGGCGTCGTATCCGTCATCGGATCCAGCAGCATCCGACTCGTAGCGGAGCCGGTGGCCTCGGCCGTTGTACTTGCCGTCGGCCGAAAAGATCTGGATGGATCGTTGGTCCCGGCTGCGGTTGCTGGACGTCGCACCTCGCCCGAGCCGCCAGGCGGTCCCAAACGGCAGGTCGCGGAAGGGAATCGGCGCAGACCGATATCGGTAGTCACGAGCCGCCAGTCGCTCGCCGTCTGGGTCAATGGGTAGCCAGGCCGGATCGGCTGCCGCCCATCTTTCGATCCGCCCGATCGCCGACTTGAAGTCCGCGATGATCGTCGAGATCGACCCACCTTTCGAGGCGCCGCCAGGGTGCCGGACCCCGACGATCTTGAGGTTGGGTCCAAGCCGTCCCGTATCTGCCCTGTGCAGATTGGCGGGTTGGGCCGAACCACCGTTGGCCTTGACCCAGGTGGCGACGGTCTCCTTGGCGGCGCGTCCGACCGCGATGACCAACCGAACATCGTTGCGGGCCATGGTGTAGTCGAGGATGTCGTGACGATGGTCGACAATCGGAGAGGCCAGATCTTGGGCGAGGGGACGCAGCGAGTCGTTGTACTGCCCAAAGATCGGATAGACGAAGGTGTTGAGAAAGAGATATGACCGTGTGATACCGATGTGCTCGAGCAGGTATTGCATGCGGGCGCCGGTCCCACCGGTGAACGAACGATGCGACAACGATTCGTCCTGGGCACCTTCCTGGCCGATCACCAGGACCTTCACCTGACCGTCGCGCAACCTCCCCCGATAGAACATCGGTCCGAAGTGCCAGCGGAAGGCCTCACGGCCGATCACATCGACTCCGATCGCCCGGTAGTTGGGTGTCTCGGCGAACAGGCGAGGCCAACTCCGGTTGCGGGGCGGCCCAGAGTCGTACTCCCAAGGGTCGCCCCGATCTCGCCAATACTCATTCCACATGGAACTCTCCCCGATTGATCGGATCCAACCCTATAGATGGAGCGCCGGCCTTGCAGATACATCCGAGCTTTTTGGCAAACCCGCAGGTTGGTCTTGACGGATACGGCCAGAGTGTGCTCCAATGCGGCCCAGTACATATCGCGCTCATCTAGAGCGGTGGAGGGACAGGCCCTCTGAAGCCGCGGCAACCAACGAACCCCGTTCGCAGGTGCCAATGCCTGATCGATGAGTTAGCCGAAAGCGGACTTTCCGCTCGCGGCGCTCGTAGAGCGCGTACCTAGCGAGAGGAAGTTGACGTGAGAACTTTCGATTCAGCGATAGGTGGGCAGTCGCGCGCGACCGTCCCAATGATGTGTCCCTGTGGACGCTCTCGAGTGGGCCGACCGGGCGACCTGTAGACCCGGCCCTACGCCACCACCCGAGAGCGACGGAATTTTCTTAGGCGTTTTCATCCCTTCCATCTGGTTCGAGCCAACAGCCGACCATCTACCATTGGAGCAATTGACCATGACTACCAAGACGACCTCTCTGAACGACGTGAACCTGCCGGCAGTGGGCGCACTCACCTCCGCCATCCAAGCCAACCCTGACAAGGCGAATACGAAGTGGCAGGCGAGCGTGACGTGGACCGGTGGGTTCCGTTCTGAGGCCCAGATCCGAGACTTCACACCTGTTCCCTCCGACGAGCCCGCTGGCCTCGGAGGTGGCGACACGGCTGCCAACCCTGTCGAGCAACTCCTGGCTGCCCTGGGAAACTGCTTGGCGGTCGGTTATGCGGCAAACGCCTCGGCGGCCGGCATCGAGATCAAGGACCTACGCATCGAGGTTGACGGCGACCTTGACCTGCATACATTCTTGGGCCTGGACGCGAACGGCAACGCCGGATATCAAAAGATCCGGGCCGCGGTCCACATCGACTCCGATGCGGGCGCAGAGCAACTCGCCGAACTGCATCAGAAGGTAACCGGGACCTCGCCGGTAGGACACTCCCTGTCGAGACCGATCCCAATCGAGATCGAACTCGCCTAGCTGTCTGTACGGGCTCCGGGACGCCAGGCCCGGGGCCCGGCGGGCGTGACCTATCGCAGTGAACTGGGTGGCACCACCCGGTTGACGGCACCGGTCGTAACGTCATAAACGAAGCCGGAGACGACCAGGTCGGCCGGCACGCCTGGAGTGGCGCGGAGGAGTTCGATGTCGACAGCCAGGCTGTCTGCCGGGTCCACAACGGCCATCGCCTTCACTTCTGGCGAGTCGATCCCGAGCCGCTCGCCGACAGCCTGTTGCGCTCCGGGCTCAGCGAGAAGCGACGTGCCGCAATTCGTGTGATGCACGATGACGAGTTCTGCTTGTTTCGCGCCACCGCCGGGGAGGTTGGCTCCGAGAAAGGCGATAACGGCCAAGTCGCGCAAGATGCCATTGGTGACTCGCCCACCGGCATTGCGCAT